>JAHIUS010000035.1 GCA_018816885.1 Patescibacteria group bacterium
ATCGTTGCCAGAAGTGCGAATGACCCTATTAATGATCTGGCAATTTCTTCCGAAACGAAGCCGTAATTCAAGATTTCCACAAGCGATGTTCCCGATCCGTAAAAGAGCATAATTATCGAAAGTGATGTCCCCACATAAGCGAAAATCAGAGTATTCATCATGCTTCCCATTATGTCTTTTCCTATGTTTATGCCCGACTGCCAGAGTTCACCGCTTTTTATCCCCGGTTTATGTTTTTTTATTTCCGATAAAGCTGAAGATATTGAGATCGATACATCCATAATCGCTCCCAATGCACCGATTATTATTCCGCTGAGCAGAAGTCCTTGAAATTTGAGGTCCGGCCAATATACCGAGAGTAGCCTGCTGTCTTCTGTTGAGAGGCCCGTTAGATGTGCTGTTTTTATTGCTATAAAGGCTACCGCAGCTGCGAATATAAGTCCTCCAGCCGTTCCTGTAAATGCGACAAATGAAGTTCTGTTGATACCTTGGATTATATGAATTGTGAAAAGCGCTGTGATTATTCCAATAATAACGCTTACCATAACCGGGTCGTATCCGGCTTTCACAAAAGGTATCAAAACTCCGAAGATCATAAGGAGTGAAAGTGCGAGGCTGTATAGCGCTTTGAAACCTTTTTTGCCTCCTATCAAGAGTGTTATTGCCGCAAAAATCACAAGAATCCAGATAAGCGCATCGAGATGGTAGTAATCGCTAACATAATAGCTATAGAGTGACTCTGTTTCCGGGTTTGCCGATGCGTAAAGAAGTACTTTATCGCCTTGTGCCACTGAAATTTCTTCCGAAGGGGAAATTCCCAGCACCGTGCCTTTGTCCGGGCCGGATTTTATCAAAGCCGCCCCTTCCTCGGTTATTACCCCTTTTGCGTAAAAGGCTTTTGATTCAAAACCCAAATCATCTGAATTTAGATGATTTTGAGCAAAAATCGTAAATAAAATTGCCAAAACCGTATAAATTACCGTAAATTTCATTCCAAAATTCCTTTATACTCCAACCTGTAAATATGTAAAAAAGTCAGCATTAAAATCAATGCGAAAGGACCTATTATCAGGCCTTTAAATCCAATCGTGAAGATTCCCCCAATGATGACGAAAAATGTCAGTAGCGGATACATGTGGGCTTTCCCGCCAATCAAATAAGGCTTGATGACATTGTCGACTGTCGAAACAACCGCAACTCCCCAAACAAGAAGAAAAATCGCCGCAACCCAATGACCCGTAAGAAGCATAATTATCGTGATCGGGACCCAGACTATTGCCGCGCCCAGATAAGGAACTATTGAGAAAAATGCCGTAATCGTCCCCCAAAACACCGCGTTATCGATACCGGCTATCGCATACCCCACTCCGGCTATCGCGCCTTGAAATAGTGCCGCACCAAAAATCCCGTAAATTATAGCTTTGCTTATGGTGAACAGCTGTTTTATTAGGGTATCTTGATAATTTTTTGGGAGAGGGATCAATGTTTTGATGTTTTTGGTGATTTTGTCGCCATCTCGCAGGAAGTAATAAAGAGAAAGCAGCATAATGAATAGGTCGACTATCAGAATTGAGACTTTTTTGGCGATGTTTTTGGTTTCGGTCACTATGAATGAACCGATAGCGTTTGTTGCTTCCGATATACCCGTCAGGATGTCTTCTCCGGTTATCGGAGAGTAGGCTTCTATTTTTCGTATTGTTTCCCCGACTATGCTGTCTCTTATCATTTCCGGCAAAAGATCTATGTCTTCGATGTTGTACTCCGTCACCTTATTCTCTATAAGTTGTATTGTTGAAGAAGCTTCGGAAGCGAGCATGGATACCAGAATGATGAACGGGCCGATCACTATTACGAGAACTATGATTGTGCTCAGCAATGCGGCCAGCCATTTCTGATGGCCTCGGAAGAGTTTTACCCAGAACCTCTGAACCGGAGTCGCAACAGATGCTATTATTGCCGCCATTATGATCGGTACGAGAAACGGTGATACCAGGTATATTATGAATCCCAGCAACAAGACCGTTGCTATTATTAAGAAGTATTTTGAGATGTCTTTGAGGACAAGTGTGTTTTTTTTGCAAAGCGGCATTGTTTTTGTTTTTAGATTTTTGATTTAGCAGTGGAATATTATCGCAAATTGTTGTTTTGGGGAAATTTTCTGGTAGAATCTCTGAGCAATTTTAATTTTTAATTAAAAAAAATGAAAAGATTACTAGCAATTCTAACCACAATCGTTATGGGATTTACAGGATGCGGAGGGACAGATACGAGTTTTGACCAGACGGCCGGGCCTCAAGCTGGAGACACAGTCGTTACAATGGGAACAAGTATGGGAACTATTAAACTGCACTTGTTTACAGATTTGACACCCGAGATTTCCAAGAATTTCGTGACTCTTGCCGAAGAGGGGTATTATGACGGACTTATTTTCCACAGGGTTATTGATGGATTTATGATTCAGGGAGGTGATCCGAGTGGAAACGGAACCGGAGGACGCAGCTATCTTGGCGCGGGAATCAACATTGATGACGAGATTGCACCTGGGCTTTCTCATGTCAGAGGCGCTCTTTCTATGGCAAATCGCGGACCTAACACTAATGGAAGCCAGTTCTTCATAGTTCAGGCCGATTCAACCTTCCTTGATGGTAGCTATTCGCTTTTCGGACAGGTTTATGAAGGTATGGATATCGTTGATATGATCGCCAAAGTCGAAAAAGATGCCAATGATAAACCGCTGACACCTATAACAATCGATCAAGTGGCGGTCTCGACTTATTAGTCTATTGGGCCAATTATAATAATTCCGGGCATGCCTCCGTAAATGGCCTCCCATATTCTTTTTATGCTTTCATTCCTGTGATGAACGAGCCAATCAGGTTCGCCGGTTTCCGGGTCGAGAAGATCCATACTTTTCGTGACGCCGGGACATTGTGCCGCTCTTGCTGTGCCTTCGATAAGTTTCCATGTCGGGCCGAGTTCTGCCGCATCTTTCGGAAGAGTGTTACATTCGATTTTCATCAGAAGTTGATCTTAAAGTTTGGGGGCCATTGTATCTAATTTTCGCCGATTTTTCAAATCCATTAATTTAACTGGGTGTAATTTTAAAACTTTTTATGCTAAAAATATTCCCTTATGGAAAATCAACTACAATCCATACCCGAAAGCGAGCTGCCTGCAAGGAGGCCACCTTTCTCCTCTACTCTGAGGTGGGTTGAGCTTGCTGTAAGGGCTGTTCTTGAGCTGAGGAGGTTTCGGAAGAGGGCTATGGATTTAAGGGCCACTTATCCTGATGATGACAGTGTTTCTTTTGGTTTTGAAAGAGAATGTTTGGCGAATCTGAATGAAATGATGAGCAAGGGGCTAAATTGGGAGATCACTCATAATGAGGATTTGCCTGAAAAAGGAGATGGAGATCGGTTTGTTTATATCGCAAACCATCCCACTCTAACTACAGGTTGGATATGGGCACATTTTATGGCTGAACATTTCGCTTATAATACCGTTGCTGTCGGAAAAAAAGAAATTATTACAAGACCCGATCTACGATGGATTCTCGGTGATGTTATGAAGGCTGCGGGGAAAGGGATTTTCATCGATAGGGACAAAACTAAGCGAGAAGAGACTGCTGCGAATATCCGAAGACAGATAAAGAGAGTTCTTAAGCCTGACAGCTCTGTGATTTTACTTGCCGATGCGCATAGACCATATGATCGACGGCTTAAGAAGGAGCATAAAAAATGGGTGGATTTTGATACTGAAGAATGGATGACCGAAACCTGCTTCCCGAGAAGTGGCGAGCTCTTTGCTATCGGGCAGGGTGTTTTGGAAGAATCTGATGTTAGATTCCTTGATTGTACGATTGCGGAGCCCAAACCTGTTCAGCAGTATGGTGCGAGACTGCATTTCGATGTAAAAGAGGTCACGAGAGAGGAGCTTTTCGGCAATCCTGAAAGCGTCGACCATTTGAAGGAGACGCTTGCTTCTTTTTGGAAAAGGAAGAATGAGATAATTCGCGATATTAGGTCAGGGAGTGCTCAATAAGGATTTTCAGACCCAGTCCTATCAGGATTAGTGCGCCTACTATTTCGATTTTTTTGCCGATGATTTTTTTGATTTTTCCTCCAATAAAGACACCTGCGAAAGACATTACAAATATAATGGACCCTATAATGAGAGCGGGATGCAGAATTCCGGAACTTAAAAATGCGAAACTTATGCCGACCACTAAAGCATCTATACTTGTTGCCAGAGACAGTATAAGCAGAGTTGCAACATCAAGATTTTTGACTTTGGCTGTTTCAAGTCTCGAATCGAAAGATTCATAAATCATTTTCATCCCCACTAAAGTCAAAAGTCCGAAAGCTATCCAATGATCGACTCCCGAAATTAGAGTTTTTAAATTGACGCCTCCATACCAACCAATAATTGTCATTACAACATGTGAAATCCCAAAAAACATCGCCGACTTAATGGCCAGTGATGTCCTCATAGTCTTAACAGCGGCACCGTTCGTAACAGATACGGCGAATGAATCCATCGCCAGACCGAATCCTATAAGAATTATTGTTAATAAACTCATCCGAAGTGTTTTTTACAACATGTGATTGTTAATCTACTGTGTTTTTCCGAGTGCGTAAATAGATTGCTGCCTGGGCAACTGTATTTTTTGCGATTTTCCTGAATTTCACCCTATGCCATAAATCCGAAATACCCGAATACAAGTCCCATAATTACGACACATACACCCAAAGCTTGAGTTGGAACTTTGTTGAAAATGGCTTTCGAGAAGTCGATCAACAGTTTTGGCGCCAAAAAGATCAAAACTCCTTTAAGAAGGGCCATCCAACCTATAATTGTTACCAGAACCGTCCAATCTTTCACCCATACATTGTGGAAAGTCACGATCAAAAAACCTACAACCAAAGCCATTATTCCTCCGAAAATCATGAAACCTGCCTCTTTCATCACTGAGTCATAAGCCTTCTTGAAATAACCGGGATTCAGAACAAAACCAATGCCCATAGTTAAACAGACTACCGCGTATACCTGCGCGATTAGAGTTGATGTTTCCATAATCAAATGGGGTTAAGAATATGTATACGGTACGCCGTTTTGGCGAAATTGTCGAATTTTGGTATTGACTTTAATTTTGATCCAATATACGATTCTATCGTACTATTACATTAGAACGCATGCAGAATAAGCATTTCGATGAATTGGCCGACTCAATAGTCGGGATCGACAATAAGACATTAGCAAAAGCTTTCCTCAAAAACCTCTTAACCCCTGCTGAATTAGAAGAAGCTGTAAAAAGACTCCAGATAGTAAAACTGCTGAACAAAGGGGTCCCTCAACGCGAAGTAGCCAAAAAACTTCATGTTAGTATCGGGAAAATAAGCAGAGGATCAAGAGAATTAAAATATGGAGAAACAGGTTTTAAACAAGTCTTAAAATGATAGCTAAAATTACAAATACTTGGTGGAGCACTCATCATTCATGGCAAATGAGGCGCTAAGTTATACCTAAAATTAATCAAATATTCGCCCCATCTGCCGGGGCGTTTTTTATATATTTTACTCTTTAAAAATCATGATTAAATTCAAGACAATAAAACAAGATCTTCTCGAGGGGATACATGAAATACCTTACAAGGATGCGCATAAGATTTTTTCAGCCTTGTATCGGGATTACAAACATAAGTTCCTACTCGAATCCAAAGATGTTTCCGAAATATACGGTAGACTTAGCTTGATCGGAGTTGATCCCTGCCTGAAAGTTTCGGGCAAAAACCAAGATTCCCAGATTGAACCCTTGAATAACAGAAGTGAGCTTTATGCTGTCGATGGTGAAGATATTATTCGCGAGCTCCTCAAAGAAAATCATATCGATTCCAAAAGTTTTCTGGGGCTTTACGGGGCTTTTAGTTATGATTTCATTAGGCTTTTTGAAGATATCGGGGATAGTCTGCCTGAAAACAATGTGAATGACTTCACTCTGTTTCTTTATGATACTTTTGTGCTTTTTGATCATCTAAAAGAGAAGTGTGAGATCATCGTTTACAGAGAAAATACTCAGGAGATTGAGAAGGTCGTTTCCGAAATAACTCAAGTTTTGGAGACTAGTGATAAGATAAAAACCGATTATAAGATTAACGATCCTTCTTTTTGCCTTAGTCAGAAAGAGTATGAGGAACTTGTTGTGAAAGCGAAAAAATATGCGGAAGAAGGTGAGCTTTTTGAGGTTGTTTTTTCTAATATTCTGAAAGCGAACTTCGAAGGAGATCCTTTTGCTCTTTATTTGAAATATCGGGAAGAAAATCCTTCGCCGTATCTGTTTTATTTTGATTTTGGCGAAGAACAGCTTGTTGGAGCCTCTCCGGAGATGATGATTAGATGTGAAAATGGGATTGTGAATTTGAGGCCTATTTCAGGGACTGCTATGAGAGGCTGCGATCCTGTTAAAGATCATGAAAATATGCTTCATTTGTTATCTGATGAAAAAGAACGAGCTGAGCTTGATATGCTGATTGATTTGGGGAGAAATGATCTTAGTCGAGTTTGCAAACCGGGGATAAAAATTACCGATTATCGTTTTGTTGAGAAGTATTCAAAGGTAATGCATACGGTTGCTCACCTATCCGGCGAATTACAGGAAGGTTTGACCGCTTTTGACGCTTTGATCGCCTCTTTGAACGCCGGGACACTAACCGGAGCCCCAAAAGTCGCCGCAATGCAGATGATTGAGAAGCATGAGAAGGAAAGGCGCGGTTATTATGGCGGAACTGTCGGTTATCTGACTTTTTCGGGAGATATGGATACCGGGATAATTATTCGAACTGCCCATATCCGCGATGGGAAGCTTAGATTTCAGGTTGGAGCGACCCTTCTTTATGATTCTGTACCTTCTAAGGAATATCAGGAAACTCTGAATAAGGCTGCAGCTTTTTTGGAAACATTTTCTACAGCGCAAGGAAGCAAAGCGATCCTTGCGCAAAAAACTAACCTCGCTCGTTTATCCCCGCCAGGGGGAAGAGCTCCTATCATGAAAAAAATATTAGTCATTGATAATTTCGACTCTTTTACATTCAACTTGGTTGATTACTTCAAGCAACTTGAGTGTGATGCTTTCGTCCATCGGAATAATATTAATCCTGATTTGATCAAGGAGATTGACCCTGATTTGATTGTTATTTCTCCAGGGCCGTCTGTTCCTAAAAATGCAGGTAATTTGATGAAAATTATTGAAAAATATCATGAAAAATATCCGATGTTTGGAGTTTGCTTGGGGCATGAAGCTTTCATTGAGTATTTTGGAGGGAGTTTGAAATTTGTGAAGCCGGTTCATGGCAAATCTTCAAAAATTCACCATGATGGTCGTGGGGTTTTCAAGGGATTGGAACAAGATTTTGCAGGAGGAAGATATCACTCTTTGGTTGCTGATAAGGTGCCGGATTGCTTCGAGATCTCTGCTAAAAGCGAAGGCTTGGTAATGGCTATCAGACATAAAACTCTCCCTATAATCGGAGTTCAATTTCATCCTGAATCGATATTAACGATGAGGGATCAGTGTGGCTTTAAAATAATTAAAAACTTACTCACATGAAAACTTTTCTCAAAAAAAGCATAGCAGGAGATTTAAGCACCTCTCAGCAGGAGAAATTTCTGCGATCAAAAAAAGACATCTCCCCTACTGAGTTGGCTTCTGCTGTGGAATTTTTAATGAAGCAAATGCCTGAAAAAGCTGATTTCCCAGGTGCAATCGATATTTGCGGAACTGGCGGATCTGGCCTACCGAGAATCAATACATCAACCATTTCCGCCTTTATTCTGGCGGATCTTGGGGTGAAAGTGGCCAAACACGGAAATAAAGCGGCAAGCGGCAGATTCGGGAGCTTCGATCTGTTAGAAAGGCTCGATGTTGATGCAAGAGACAACTTATTATTCTTGTACGCTAGAGAATTTCACCCTGTGATGAAACATTTTGCACAAGTACGGACGAAAATTGGGAAACCTACTTTTTTCAACTTACTTGGACCTCTTTTAAATCCGGCAAACACTAAACGTCAAATTATTGGGACCGCTTTCAAAGACAAAATGCAGCTCATTGCAGAAACTTGCAAATTAATCGGGAAAGAAAAAGTTTACGTCGTTTGCGGAGAAGATGGTCTGGATGAGGTTACTTTGACCGGCAAAACATTTGTAACCGAGCTTGATAATGGAAAAATCAAGAATTATACGATTTCTCCTGAAGATTTCGGAGTTAAACCTGCAAAATTCAGTGAAATTAAGGGTGGCGACAGTGATTTTAATGTGAAAATCGCTTTGGATATTCTGTGTGGCAGATGCAGTAGCAGGCATCTTGATCTC
>JAHIUS010000003.1 GCA_018816885.1 Patescibacteria group bacterium
CCATAACGGCAAAAGAAGCCGCGAGCTTTACCCAAACAGAAAGCGAAAATGGCAAAACCGGAGGCGTACCCATAGCCGCCAAAAGACGATTATCCGCCCCGATAATAGAAACTTTAAGCGAATATAAATTAGGAGAAAGAGCCGTAAGATCAATGTTTTTCCTGAAAAACCCCTGCCCTGAAAGATCCTGGACAAATATATAATTACTCCCTATCGGCAAAACCGGACTAGCCTCAAAATGCAAATGATCAACCTCTGACAAATCATAAGGAATCTGAAGCTCAATATTCCTCTCTCCCGTAAGCGCAAAAGACATAACAAGTGTCAAGATCACAAGTACAAATATTAAACCATCAAATTTTGGAACAAACCTCTTCATCTCTTAGATTTTTTACGGATTAAAATTTTCAAAATAACTCCGGCAAAAACAATAATCGAAAGAGCTCCTGCAAATCTGCAAAACAAAATGGAAAAATCCAAGCACACATCTTCCGAAAGAATATGAGAAAGCCACATATAAACAATAAACCACATAAAGAAAATAAATCGTCTCCATCTTCTTTTCGGCAAAATCAATTGCGACAATAAAATCACAAATACGAAACAGATAAACAAGCAGTAAGTGAGATTGCAGCCACCGGCAAAAATCTCGTAATCGACCTCAACAAGCTCACTGAAAACCCTGTTTTCCAAATCAACAGAATAAATATAAGCCGTATAAACTCCCGGATCGAAATAAGTAGGCGAAGGGATCTCAAAATAACCATCATCGTAATGCGCAAGACTATAACTTAGAGCGCCACTTTCAACTCCCCAAAGCACAACAACCTGCGACAAAGGAGCGGTATTACCGTATATCGCAACCTTATTACGCCCAATATCTGCAAAATCAATAACGCTTGCCTTAATCGAATAAATAAAATCTTTACTCGGTAAAAAGGAATTGCCTCCCGACATTCCAAGAACATCAATCGGCAATTCGTTATCAGGATCGAATTTAACCGCGGCATACGGATACTCGCGAATAACCTGCTCATATTGATCAACCTCGCTTATATAAAACCCATACTCACCATAACCGGCAAACGCAGCCTCAAAGAAGTAATTACCGTTATCTTTCACATCCGTCATACCCAAGAAATACCGATCACCATCTTCGGGGATAAGATAAAATTTAATAAAACTCGCATCGGAAACACCGTAAGAATAAACCTCCTTACCGCTAAAAGTAATACCTGTGAAATCCGGCCCTTTTTCAAAAACATAATCTTCCTCCGACTGCGACGTGGTTTCCAAATAATTCTCGAAAACATCTGTAAACCCGTCTCCGTCGGAATCTTCATAAAAATCTTCCTCTTCCTCGACAAAAGAAGGTGCATCATCGGCGGAATCATGGAACTCAACCTCTTCTTCAGTCTCTAAAGGAACATCGTCATCCGAAGGAGGTTCTTCTTCCTCGGGTTCTTGAGGTTCGTCTTCTTCCTCAGGCTCATCTGGTTCATCTGGTTCATCGTCATCTCCACCGCCGCCACCACCACCGCCGCCCTTCCATTCACCACCACCATAAGTCGGCTCTTCCGCCTCCTCATCATTACAAGTGGCCGACACAAAAATAGTAGAAGAAGGATTCCCCTGCCAATCTATAACATAAATTTGGAAAGTATTTTCTCCGAAAACCAAATTGATAGATTTTTCCCATCTACCGGTCTGATCCGAAACAATCCCCTCGTATGTACCTCCTATATAAACTTCTGCCATGTACTCCGTCTGCAGAACAAGGGTATATTGACACCCTGTAGAAGGATCAAAACTGACCACCGTCGGTGGATCCGGAGGATCGGTATCGGGAAGAATCGTTATCCCGACAACAGTAGTATTCCCTTGAAGTAAAAAAGGGCTGAAAGTCACAATTGAAATAAGCGAAATCATAAAAACAGAAAGCATGGTCAAAAATATCGCCATCGCTATTTTCTTTTTTTGGATCAAAACTCGGTTCATTTGCTGTTTTTAAATCCCACTATTATACCTGAAAATCCCCCTGCCGTTAACCCACTAGGGGTTGACAAACAGCAAAAAGCCAGTAAAATAGCATTGCTTTGTATTTTTATTAAAAAATCGATCATGAAAAACAGATCCGAATCAAATGAAGGGGGAAAGCTTTTAAACTGGAAAGCTGCCGTTGCATTTGCCGCGCTTAGTTGCGCTACCGGATGCATTGACCCCGACGACGGATTCACCCCGGTTGGTGACGATGATGACACCTCCTGCGAAGACATTGATGTATCCGATGTGCCGTTAGACATAGAAATATCTGATACGGGAAACACACTCAGAAAAACCATCGAAGTACATACCGGAGAATCGGTAACTATAACAGCTGATTTCGGGAGAAGTTCAGGCAATCCGGAATGGACACTCGACGGAGACGAAATGGAATGTGCAAAAGTAGATGATCATCAAGAGTGCACAGTATTCGGACTGCGCGCGGAAGAAGAGTATTTCCTTCGAGTCACAGCGGTATACAACGACTGCTCGGCACAAGTTTCAGAAGTACTGCCTTTCGAAACCGGGACATTGCCATTCCCCAACCTCATAACAGAAACCGAAATCCCAAATCCCGAACTCGTACAAGAAGGTCATACGCTAATGAATTTCGGGATACAGGAAGGCAAATCTCCGGAACCAATAGTAGTGATCTTGGACCAAAACGGAGAAATAATATGGTATCACACATGGTCAGACTATGAAGATATAACAGAAGGGCGCGGAACCGATAATATTCAAACAAGCCTCGATGCAAACGGGAAAATCCACGCAGGAGGAGGCCTACAGGAGGGATTGCGGCCCATGCAGCTCAGTTTGGCAGGCGAAGTAATTCCAACCGGGCCACCACAATTCAATGTTTTTGAAAATGTAACCTCTCACATGCATCATATATGGTTTAAACTGCCACAAGCGGACCACCCACTAAGCGGAGGCTTTGTAACAGCCGCACAAGACCAAGACATTTTTTATTCAAAAGTATTGATTCTCAACCCAAGCGTAGACTATTCATCGATTGACAACCTTGAAGACCACGCATTATTCAGCTGGAGCTCCGCAGAAATAGCGGACAGAATCGCAGGCCACGGCCTAATCAATAGCGTAGATGTGAAATTCGAAGAAAACGCAGCATATATAAACTTATACGACGGCACCATAGCCAAAGTCGACCTAACTACCAGAGAAGTATTATGGCTATTCGGAGAACAAGGAGAATTCCAAATGACAGACGGCTCATTCTTTGGCCCGACACACGACGTTAACGTATTAGACAACGGAAACATCCTATTATTCGATAACGGACCGGATGGAACAGAGTCCAGAGCAGTGGAATACGAACTGGACACACAAAACATGACCGCAAAAGAAGTTTTGTCATACTGGCTTGGAACACATGTCCAATCCGGCGGCAGCGCACAAAGACTTTCTAACGGCAACACCTTGATCGGTCCCGGATGCGGCACCGGCGTAGTAGACGCACCAATACTCAAAGAAGTAACCCCTGAAGGGAAAGTCGTATGGGAAAAAACTCTTTTGGTAGAAGATGAATACTTCGCAGGAGCCTACATCGCGACAAGAATCGACGCGATTATTAATGAAGCAAATCCGGAATAAAAGCTTTTAACAAGCGCCGCCTAAACCTTTCAAGCCTACCGGCAACCAAAGCTTCTTCAGTATAAGAGAATTCGTCTTGTTCTTCCGCAACTCCCTCCGGCCCACCCTCTTCCCCATCCCTTACTTCACAAACAATATCCTTGCTGTCGTTATCAGGCTCAAACCGAACACCTGAAGCAGGCTGAACCTCATCCACTACCCTAGAAGAACTTATACCCGCTGTTTTTGACGTACGTCGAATTTGCATAGATGCAATTTAACCACATATCGCCCCTCTTGTAAAGCCCACCCAATACTTCAAATAAATGTTTCTGCAAAGCAGAAACTCAACCCACTTGGTACTGGGTACTTGAAACTGGGTACTAAAACCGAAGATCCTCCTTCATCCTAACCACAGCATCCCTCGCCGCATCCGCATAATTTTCAGGCCCATATTTTTCATCATTTTCATAAGCAAAAATAATCCCGCGACTCGAATTAACAATAGCACCAAGCCCATCCTCGTTGAAGCAAGGCTTAACATCCTCGGCTTCGCCCCCTTGAGCACCATATCCCGGAACCAAAAAGATCGCATGAGGCATCATTTTCCTAAGAACCTTCGCCTGCTGCGGATAAGTCGCTCCCACAACCGCCCCAATAGAAGAATAACCGCTTTCGCCAATAAGATCGGCCCCCCAAGAATCAACAAAATGAGCCATAAGCTCATAAACCTGCATCTTATCCTTTCCAACAAGAAGCTCCTGATCCTGAAGATCTCCGGAAGAAATATTGGAAGTTTTTACCAGAATAAAAATCCCCTTATCCTCATCACGACAAACTTGAGCAAAAGGTTTCACCCCATCCCATCCGAGATAAGCATTGACCGTAAGCGCATCGGCATCCAAACCGGCAACCTCTCCTCCAAAAAGCGGCACTTTCCCAAGAAAAGCCCCCGCATAACCTTTGGCGGTCGAACCGATATCGTTTCTTTTTGCATCGGCAATTACAAGTAAACCCTTCTCCTGAGCATACGCACAAGTCTCCTCGTAAACCTTGAACCCCGCCCAACCGTACTGCTCATAAAAAGCAATCTGAGGCTTCACGCAAGGCACAAGATCGGCAACGGCATCAATAATACCCTTATTAAAGGCCTTTAGCGCCTCTGCAGCGGCCTCTTTGGTATTTTTCTCCCCCTCATTCGCTTTACTGATTATCTGCGCCGGGATCTGCTCTAAACGCGGATCCAGCCCCACGCAGATAGGGTTCCCTTTGATTTTGACGGCTTGAATTAATTTGTCTGCAAAGTTCATGATTTTATTGGTATTAAATTGTATCAAAAAAATTATACCTTTTTTTTAATCTAAATTTAATGTGAATATGCTATAACAGATAGACCAATTGAATTTTCTTTAATATTTAACTACACTCTCACCATGACCAAAAAAGAAGCCTCCATCGTACTATTTCACGAAAAAAAAGTTCGCCGTCATTGGGACGAAGATCAAGAACTTTGGTATTTCTCGATTGTAGACGTGATTGAAATTCTAACCGAAAGTCCGCGCCCACGAAAATATTGGAACGCCCTAAAAACCAAGCTGAAAGAGGAAGGAAGTGAGTTGTCCCAAAAAGTGGGACAACTGAAACTAAAGTCATCTGACGGGAAAAAATACCTGACCGATGTATCCGACACCGAAACACTTTTACGTTTGATTCAATCAATACCATCTCCCAAAGCCGAACCACTCAAGCTATGGCTTGCCAAAGTAGGCTACGAACGAATAGAAGAAACCGAAGACCCGGAACTAGCTTTCGATCGAGCCATGAAAACATATTTACAAAAAGGATACTCGAAGGGATGGATCAATCAACGACTCAAAACAATTGAAGTACGTAAAGAATTAACTGACGAATGGAAAAACAGGAATGTAAAAGAGGGATTGGAGTTTGCAATTTTAACAGATGAAATAACAAAAGCATGGTCAGAAAAAAGCGTAAAAGAGTATAAAAAAATTAAAGGGCTCAAAAAAGAAAACCTAAGAGACAACATGACAAATCTCGAGTTAGTTCTAAATATGCTCGCCGAAGCAACTACTACAGAAATTTCTAAAAAGAAAAAACCAAAAACTTTCCAGCAAAGCAGCAAAATTGCAAAACAAGGCGGAGAAATAGCAGGAAACGCAAGAAAAAACATCGAACAAAAAACAGGAGAAAAAGTCATCACACACAAAAACGCCAAACAACTACAGAACAAACATCAACTTACTTAAAAGACTCCCACCATCCCTGCGGATCTCTATTAAACTTATAAATATTATCCAAATTATCCCCTGCTATCTGCCCTTGTTCAACCGCAAGCCCAACAAGCTCGGTAAAATTCGTCAAGGTCTTCAAGTAAAGCCCGGCCCGATTGAAATTCTCAACAGACTTCGCGAGCTCCCAGGTAACAATCGCAAAAACTCCGATAACTTCAGACCGACCCTCCTCCTTAACAGCTTGCGCCGCTTTAATACAACTTCCACCTGTAGAAATCAAATCCTCCATAATAAGAACCTTACTCCCAGGCCTCAAATCCCCTTCAATCTGTTTACCCGTACCGTGCTTCTTTTTCTCCGGACGAATATAAACCATCGGCTTGCCAAGTTCATAAGCCAAAAAAGCCGCCCACGGAATCGCCGCAGTAGCCGTTCCGGCAATATAATCGGGCTCCTCAAGCTCTTCATCACGAACCTTACGATCAATAAGTCCAGCAAAAGCTTTCACAATAAGATCACGAGTTTCAGGATGAGAAATAAGCATCCGATTGTCGCAATAAACCGGGGATTTAATCCCTGAAACCCACTGAAAAGGCGGATCAATACTGATCTTAACAGCACCAATATCCAAAAGCGCCTGTGCAATATCTCTAGATACTTCTTCCATGACTGTTTGAGTTAAAATTTATACGAGAAAAATATATCATAACAGCGCGGCCAAAGGCCAGCGCCTCACTATCAATAAAGCAGTTTTCGCGCTAGCGGAAACACCACAGCGCGAGGAAGCGAAGCGATCCCCGCGCCTCGCTATCAATCAAGCCGTTTCCGCGTTAGCGGAAACACCATACAGCGCGAGGAAGCGAAGCG
>JAHIUS010000036.1 GCA_018816885.1 Patescibacteria group bacterium
AACAGGTAAAAAGTTTGTAGGATACAATGTTAAGAAAAAAGGTAAGATTTATAAGAATTATCGTAGAAAGAATTTTACTGACAGTAATGGTGTTTATCATCAAAGTATCAGCATATCAGCTAGAGATTCAGAAGATTTCGTCTGGGAATATATCGAGAAAGCCATATTCAAGCCGAAATTATTCTTAAAGCTCCATAAACAGAACAGCAATCAAATGAAGGAGCAAAAAGCTCTGGAAGCCGAACACCGATCTTATGAATCCTCTTTGTCTCACGATAATAAGATTATTGAGAATGTTAAGATTGATTACTACGAAGACAATATCCCAAAGGAGGAAAGAGATGAGCTGATAGCCAAATATTCTGAAAGCCGAGAGCATAACTTCAAAAAGCTTAAAGAAGTTGAGAACAGGCTAAAAGTTATCAGCCAATATGATGTAGCTTGTAAGGATTTAGAAAGCTTCGCAGAAAACATGAAGAAAGGCATTAAAACGCTCACCTACAACCAGAAACGAGACCTTGCTCAAATGCTTGTAGAGAAGATTGATATATACGACAAAGAAGATAAGCGCATAGTCAAACCAAGCTTTCGTTTCGACCAAAAGGCTGTTACTTCGGCTATCCCCATGGGTAGAACCGATTTACAGGTTGAAAAGGGCTCTAAAAGCCTTGAATCCAACGAGGGTGGTGGGCGATAGTGGAGTCGAACCACTGACCTCAACAACGTCAATGTTGCGCTCTAACCAACTGAGCTAATCGCCCGTGTGTGCCTTGTTTTCAATTTGATCTCTTCCTTGAGCGATTGCTTGGAGCGCATTGCCGCTTTTTTATAAGCTGAGGGCTCTCCAACTGAGCTAACCGCCCGATATGTGAATTTTTGAAAACAACGGCTTTGTTTTACCAGAACCATACCTAATTTTCAACAACTTCTTCTCCCATCGCCCCATCCCCATCCGTATTTGTACCCTGAGCGTCGAGGCTGTTTTCTCTGTTATTGAGATAATCTTCGGCTTTATTCAGAATTTCTTTGGTCGAATCGTGAGTTATTGTTTTGTATGCGAGATTGAAAGGCAGCCATCTGAAGTTTTGGTGCTCTTCCGAGAGAAAAATATCTTCCTGATCGGTCTCTCCCAGGTAGAAAATTGCTGTCTTTAGAATTTTTTTTCCTCCTTTATCAAAAATATACTTATTCTCCTCCTTGAAGTGATCATCAAGCTCGATATTGTAAATTCCCGTTTCCTCCCTTACCTCCCTGAAAGCGGCATCTTTATCGCTCTCCCCCATCTCGATATTCCCTTTTGCAAAACCCCAATGTTCCGCCCTGTAATGAAGCAGTAGATAGAGTTTTTTGTCCCTGACTCTCCTGTAAAGAATGATCCCGGCTGAATGTTCACGTGCCATTTTTTGTTTTTGATTTGGAAATTGGTTCTTGTTTGGTTCTTGCTTGGTTCTTGAGTCTTGTTTCTTGGTTCTTTTTAAAGTTGCCCCCCCTTTTTTTAATCTAAATTTAATGTCCGCCTGCTATACAATGGTATGTGGAATTTGATTTTGTCGCAATTAGAAATTACCTTCTTTCACTCTTCTTCCCGAGGAAATGTGTTTCGTGCGGAGCTGAGGGCTATTTTTTGTGCGAGAGATGTTTTTCTTTTATTGAGAAAACTCTTAAGCGGATTTCCGTCCCTAATTTGGACGGGGTTTTTGCCCTTTATCGTTATGAGCGAGGCGGCGTTTTGCAAAAGGCGGTGAAGGCTATCAAGTATCGGTTTTTACGAGAGGTTGCGGAGGTTTTTCGGGATGATCTTTTTGATTTTTTGGATAAAAATTTCTCAAGAGATGAATATGTTTTGGCCGCAGTTCCTTTGCATCCGAAAAGAGAGAAGTGGAGAGGTTTCAATCAAGCAGAGGAGCTTGTGTCCGGGATCGATTGGCCGCGATTTAAAGGGCTTAAAAGAGTGCGCTATACAGAGGCTCAAGCAGAGAAGTCGCGGGCGCAGAGACTTGCCAATTTAGAGGGTGCTTTCAAGGTCGATTTAACAGGTTTCTTGAACAAGAAATTTATTCTAATTGACGACGTCTGCACAACAGGCTCTACATTGTCGGAATGTGCGCGGGTTTTGAGGGCTGCCGGAGCAAAAGAGGTTGTCGGGGTTGTCTTAGGGCACGGCTGACTTTAAATATGAAAATATATCAAACTAAAGTAAGGAGATTTACAGGGACGAGATATAGTGACATCTATGATAAGGCGTTCTATTTCTATTTATTGATAAAGAAAAAATCTAAAAGAAGATAAACGTACACAACAAAAGTGGCTCCTCTCTGTATTCCCTAAAACTCAATAAAGAAAAGCCCTCCGCCAAGTGCTCCGTATGAACCACGGCCGAAAGCCTTTCCAATATAAAAGTTACCAAAATTTCGGTTTTAATCAATATCTTTTACAGGTATAGTTTAACTATGAAAATCGCAATTGATGCATCCAGATATGGTCACTCTCAAGCTACGGGCGTTGAGAAGTACTCTTATGAAATCATCAATCGGCTCACCAAGTATGCCGAAAATTCCGGGCATGAGGTTAAGTTATATGTACGCGAATTATTGCCGAATTTTCCGAAAGAAATGCAGGTCGTTATCGAGAGGAAGCGGTTTTGGACTCTTTTGGGACTTTCTAAAAAAATGCGCCAAGATAAACCTGATGTTCTCTTCGTTCCTTCGCATGTTTTGCCACTCAAAAGGCCGAAAAAAAGTGTGATTATGATTCACGATATTGCCTTCGATCGGCATCCGAAGGTTTATGGCCTTAGGCAAAGGCTTTATCTCAAATGGAGCACTAAATATGCTGTCAAACATGCTTCGACGATTCTTGTCCCGAGTGAATTTACGGGTCGGGAGCTGCATGAAATCTACAAATGCCCTGCGAAAAAGATACAGGTTGTTCATCATGGGGTTTCTGAATTGCCGGATTTTACCGATTCCGAAAAAGCTGCCTGCCTTGAGAAGTTCGGAATTACGGGGCCTTATGTTTTTTTTGTTGGAAGACTTGAGTTGAAGAAAAATTTGGTTCGGCTTGTGCGAGCTTTTACAGGTTTGCAGAAGGGTCAATTGGTTCTTGGAGGGAAGCCGGGATATGGATTTGAGAAAATCAAGAAGGCTTCCGATGATCGGGTGATTTTTACGGATTATTTGACTGAAAAAGAGAAGACTATTCTGCTCAAAAATGCTTCGGTTTTTGCTTTTCCTTCCTTGTATGAGGGGTTTGGGCTGCCGATGCTTGAGGCTTTTAAGGCGGGAATCCCTGTTTTGGCTGCTGATATTCCGGTTTTGCGCGAGGTTGGAGGGAAAGCTTTTTATCCGGTTGATCCTTTGAGTGAAAAAGATATCCGGCAAGGTCTGGATCAGGTTATGCGGGATGAGGAGATGCGGGCTCGGATGGTTAAGATGGGGCGGGAAAGGCTTTCTGAGTTCAGTTGGCAGACGGCTGGGGAAAAGACTTTTTCATCTATTTGTTAAAAGCGACCATTCGTATTTATCGATCATCTTTGAATTGGCGTGTTTCCCAAGAATCCCCCAATAACTTCCGGCGTTTTTGACAGATAATCGCGACTCTATTCGCTTGACATTTCTTGGAATCAATTTTCTACCATTGGGATAAATTTTCACTCCCAGAATCTTTATACCGCTCTTTACCGGAAATATGAGATTATTTTTCGGATGTAGCTTCAATTTTAAGTTTTTCTCGAGAAATTGTTTTGTTTTTTCTTGAAAACTTTCAAGCTTCTCGAAATCTTTTTTAAAAAGAATGAAATCGTCGCCGTATCTTAAATATGCCGTTGGTTTAAGCCCATATTTCACGAATCTATCCAGTTCATTTAAATAAATGTTTGCGAAGATTTGGCTCGTGAGATTGCCAATCGGGATACCTTTATCAAAGCTTTCTATTACTTCTTTCATGAGCTCCATTGTTTTTTCATCTTTTATCTTTTTTAAAGAAATTATTTTCAAGAGAATTCCATGATCGACATTATCAAAAAATTTCTCTATATCCGCTCTCCAGACATAGTGACAAGGGTGAGCTTTTGAAAACTTTTGTATTCTTTCTATTGCTCCAAGAAGACCTTTGCCGATACGGCATGACCAGACGTCATAGATAAACGTCTTATCGTAAATTGGGGTAAGATAATCATAAATTAAGCGATGTACGATGCGATCTCTTATTGGAGCTACTGAAATTTCGCGTCTTTTGTTGTCCGACACTATGAATTCCTTGTATTTTCCATGCTTGTATTGTGTCGCATTCAAATCCTTATGAAGCTTAAATAGATTTGTTTCGAGATTGAATTGGAATTTATCCAGTTCGGTAGTAGACTTCTTACCTTTTCTGAAAGCAAACCAACTTTTCCAAATATTTTCTAAACTCAAATCTATGGAACTACCTATCATCAATCAAACTTATGAAATTTACAGAGACATTATAGATGTAAACGACAGTCTTACCAAGAGATGGCGGTATTCTCTCGGCAAAGAGCTGGAAAGTTCTATTATGGACTTTCTTGAGCAATCGATTATGGCCAAAAATGCCCCTAAACCGTTGAAAGGCAGTTATTTAATCAAGGCTAACGCTCATTTAGAGATAAGCAGGCTTAAACTAAGGCTATATCTTGATTTGGATCTTGTCAAAAGCACCAGAGTTTTCCAGATCCAAGCCAAGATGGAAGAGGTCGGAAGAATGCTTGGCGGATGGCGTAATGCAAATCAAAGCACATAACCCATCATCTCCGCACGGAACCGGGCATTGTGATTATGATCATTCTGATAGTTACCATTGAAGTTGACCTGATCATTGTTCCAATCACCGCCGGGGACAGCCGTATAACTGACTAAGCCTATCCGTTGAATCATGCGGCCGCAGCCACACAATTTGCATTGGTTTGCTTTTTTCACCTCCTTCGATCAGAGGCAGACTTAGCTCAAACGTGGTGGGTGTATGTGCTCTTGCTCGTTGCGACCTGAAGACTTCTTTTTGAATCCAAAGCCTTATTGGCCAGGCCTCAACTCTGTGGCAGCCCCGCCTTGGCGGGGTGACTATTCGCCACTGATTTGCATGGTAAATGTTTCTGCCCGAAAACCCAAGATAAAAATCCGGCTTCCGCTAACCGCGAAAGCCGGAAGAAGAAAAAGGATTAAGTAGATTTTACACCCACCACCTCCGCACGGAACCGGGCATTGCGACGATGATCACACTGAAAGTAACCACCGAAGTAGACCTGACCATAGGCCCAATCACCGCCGGGGACCCATTCTTGCTGCGTGGGATCTCTTAAGATAGACCAATTTCTTTGATCTAGTGGATTTCCTCCTTCTATTGCTCTTAATTGGCGAATTGAGTAGCTTTCTCTGCCTTGGCTTTGCAGCCAATCAGGCCTGGATTGGTCCCACTGCGCCACTTGATTTCCCAATCTTTGTCCAGCCCATGGATTTTCTTCGATCTCTTGTGCTGATTCTCCAATTGATGGGGTCCAAATGACTTGTCCTTCTTGTTGGACTGGTCTTTTCCCCCAACCCAAATCAGAATCAACGTATGTATCGATTTGTCCTCGCTTTTTATTCGTATTGATTGCCTCAACGTAGTTTGCAAATGGCATGTCTTCCAATGCAAATTCCAATCTCGGATCTTGCATTTTGAGAATTACTTGCGCCTGTTCAGGGGTTAGATTCATAAGCTTCATTACAAGCTCAAGTGTTGGCTTTTGAACCAGCTCCATGTCGGGTTTTATCAGCTTGGTTTGTACGAGGTCAATCGCTCCGCTAAGTTGCTTCTCAACCAACTTAGATACTTCCGTTACCTCTGTGGCTTCGTTAACCTTCACCCCTTCGAGGATTTGTTTTACCGCTGCTTTCATTTCCGCTCCTCCTCCGAAATCCACATTCGGGATTTCATCGTAATTTCCGGGCAATTGACCTTTAAACCTGTTTACTGCTGCAAGAATAGCCTGTTGATCAGCGGTTAAGGTTTCGCGATCTATTAGCCGTCTTTCATAAGTTGGTTGTTCCTTCGACATAATTGTTTTTGGGTTAATAATTCAAGAACTTATCTTACTTAATACTCGCTTTTTGTCAAGGCCAATCATGATGTCTTTAGGCTAGTTTTGTTATTAAATAAACTCATGAAAGTCGCACTCGTACATGATTTTTTGCTCCGAATGGGGGGCGCCGAGAGAGTTCTTCTTGAATTTTCCAAGATGTTTCCGAAGGCTCCCATCTATACTTTGCTTTATGATGAGAAGAAATGCGGGGAAGCTTTTCCGCGGGAGCGGGTCAGGACTTCTTCTCTGCAGAACTGGCCGAAATTCATGAGAAAGAGGCACAAATATATGCTTCCGCTTATGCCTGTTGCAACCGAACAGATGGATTTTTCCGGGTACGATCTTGTTCTCAGCTCAAGTAATGCTTACGCTCATGGGATTGTGACGAATTTGCGCACGAAACATGTCTGTTACTGCCACTCCCCTATGAGGTATGCGTGGGATTGGACTCATAATTATTTTGAAGAGAACAATCTGCACGGAATTAAGAAACATGCTGTGATGAGAATGCTTGAAGATATCAGGATGTGGGACCAGGCTTCTTCGGATCGGGTTGATAAATACATTGCCAACTCCAAGACCGTTCAGGGGCGGATTCGCAAGTATTATCGACAGGATTCCGAGGTGATTTTCCCTCCTGTTGATGTTAAAAGATTCCGAGCTCGAGGGAATAGTCATGAAGATTATTTTTTGATCGTTTCCACTTTGACGCCTTACAAGCGGGTTGACCTTGCGATTGAACTTTTTAACAGATTGGGGCGGAGGCTTGTGATTATCGGGGATGGGGCTGCTCGCGCTCAACTTGAGGCAGGTGCCGGAGAGACTATCGATTTTCTCGGTTTTAAGCCGGATGAAGTTGTGAAAGAGTATATTGAAAACTGCCGCGGACTGATTTTCCCCGGGGAGGATGATTTCGGGATTGTCCCGGTTGAGGCGATGGCTGCGGGTAAGCCTGTTTTGGCTTATGGACACGGCGGCGCGACTGAGACCATTATCGAGGGCGAAACGGGAGAGTTCTTTATGGAACCTACTATTGAATCGATGGAGGACGGCCTTGCAAGATTGATGCTGAATGAGTCCGTTTACAGCCCGACGAAGATTCGACAACATGCGAATCTTTTTGATCGAGAGGTTTTTACGGAAAATATCAAAAAGGCTTTGAAAAAGGTGTAGAAACGGGTACAATTTTTCTCCACTATAAAAAGGTGGCGATTAGCCGCTCAGCTTAATACTTAATACCGAATACCTAATACTGAACCCATGTCCAACATTGCACTTTACCGAAAATACAGGCCTCTGAATTTTAACAGTCTTGTCGGGCAGGATCATATCCGGCAAACGCTGCTTAATGCGATCAAAGGTGATGCTATTTCGCACGCTTATCTGTTTTGCGGACCTCGAGGAACCGGGAAGACTACCGCCGCGAGACTTATTGCGAAGGCGATTAATTGCGAGAACCTGATTGACGGTCGCGAGCCTTGCGGTGAATGTGATTTCTGTAAAGATGCAACTTCCGGCAGACTTATCGATCTTATTGAAATTGATGCCGCTTCCAATCGAGGGATTGATGAGATACGAGCTCTTCGCGAGAAGATCAAGTTTGCCCCAACTCGCGCTCAGTCGAAGGTTTACATCATCGATGAGGTGCACATGCTGTCCAAGGATGCCTTTAATGCGCTCTTGAAGACGCTTGAGGAGCCGCCGACACATGTTTACTTCATTCTGGCCACAACCGAGTCACACAAGGTTCCCGAGACGATTATTTCCAGATGTCAGAGGTTCGACTTCAAGAGGGTTGACAGAAAATCTATCGTTGCCCGTCTCGGATATATTGCTCAACATGAGAAAATCGAAGCCGAGCTCGACGCTCTTGAGCTGATTGCGAGAAGTGTTGACGGCGGGATGCGCGACGCGATCGGACTTATGGAGCAGATGACTTTTGATAAGAAGCTTACTTATGATTTTGTTAAAGAAAGTCTCGGAATTACGGGCCACAAGGCAATCCAGCAGCTTTATGAGCAGCTTATTGCCGGAGATATTTCGAAATCGCTTGCTACAGTTAACGATATTCATTTTGAGGGGTACGATCTTTCGCAGTTTACGAAGGATTTTTTGGAATTTTTGAGAGAAAAAATGATTGATGAGGTGAAAAACAACGGACCGAAGCTTTCCCTAATAATGAATATGGTCGACAGGTTCCAGGAGGCTTATGAAATGAGCAGATCCGCTGTTATTCCGCAGCTGCCGCTTGAATTGGCGGTAATTAAATTGGGAGTGCCAAGTAATGAGTACCAAGTACCAAGTGAGGAGAAAGCTGAAGAAGATCAAAGATCAAAGATCAAGGACTCTAGATCAAAGACTCCAGATCAAAGATCGAAGATTGAAGAAGTGGAGCCTGAGCCGAAACCGGAAGAGAACATTGTCTCGCCGCAGCAAGATAAGGGAGAGTCGGTTATTGAGTTTTCTCTCGATAGTGTTAAGCGGAATTTCCCTCGCGTTCTGGAAAACATTAACACTCCGGCGATCAAGAGGTCTTTCCAAACTGCAACTATCACGAAGGTTGATGGTAATCAGGTGACTACGACTTTTTCGACCAATTTTCATCTTGAGAAAGTCAATAATGTGCAGGGACATGACGTTGTTGAGCGGGCTTTTAAGCAAGTTTTCGGGAAGACTGTGAAGCTTAATTTCGAGTTCTCAAAGGTTAATATTAAGCCTGCGTTTGAGAAGAGTCCACAGCCTGTTAATGAGGATCTGGAGAAGGCTGTTGCGGATCTTGGGTGGGAGGTCGAGGAGTAGCAGATAGCGTATAGCTTATGGCTTATAGTGAAATTCTTGAAAATCTTGGTGGGTACGAAAAGTCCGGGGTTGCCGGGGATTTTGAGGGTGGCTTGGGAAGGGTTAAGAGGATTTTAACGAAAATTGGTAGTCCGCAGGAGAAGTATCCTGTGATTCATGTTGTCGGTTCTAAAGGCAAAGGCTCTACTGTTCGCATGATTGAGCAGGGTCTTGTTGCGGCCGGGCATAAGGTCGGATCTTATTATTCGCCGCATGTTTACAGGGTAAATGAGCGGATTCGCTTGAATGGTGAGGAGATTTCGGACGAAGATCTTGATGCGATTGTTGCGGAGGTTTTTGAAGTTGCATCGGATCTCACTTACTTCGAGTTTTTGACTGTTTGTATGTTTAAATTTTTCATGGGTCAAGGAGTAGATTATGCGGTCGTGGAGGCCGGGCTTGGCGGACGGCTTGATGCGACCAATGTTGCTTCCGAGCCGCGATGCGTGGTTCTGACTCGGGTTGAACTTGAGCATACCGATATTCTGGGTGATTCTCTCGAGGAGATTGAGAGAGAAAAGCTTGCTGTTGTACGAGGTAATGCGAAGCTATTTCGAGACGGCAGTAATGAAGAATTGGCCCAACGAGTTCTTGATTATCTTAATCCGGGACAGAAAGTTGTGACCGCCGATTTGCCGGGGCGGTTTGAGAGGCGCGGAGATATGATTTTGGACATCGCACATACCGAGAAAAGTGCTCGTTTTCTTCGAGAAAAGCTTGATAAAGAGTTCTCGAAAGAGAAGTTTGTTTTTTTGATGAGTTTTTTAAAAGGAAAAAATCCAAAAGGGATTATTGATGCGCTTGTTCGCGATGATGATAAGCTGCTGCTGAAGCCGATGGATGATGAAAGGGCGATGAGTCGCGAGGAGCTTGCGCAGTATGGGGAAATTGTTGAGACACTTGATTGGCCGGAAGGTTTTAGGCCTGTTGTTTGCGGGTCCAGTCGTTTACTTCAGGAGGTTTAACAGGGCTGTTCCATCTAGGATTTCCACCTTCAGCTCCTGCGCCTTCTTCAGCTTACTCCCTGCCGATTCTCCCGCCACAACGTAATCTGTGTTCTTGCTGACTGAGCTACCGATGTGGCCGCCGTTTTTTGTAATCATTGACTTGGCTTGGCTGCGGGTTAGGCCTTCGAGTGTGCCGGTTAGGACGAAATTTTTGCCTGAAATGGCGGTTTTTGCGATTATTTCCGACATTTTTACGATATTTACTCCGCCTTGGAAGAGTTTTTCCAGGAGTTTTGTGTTTTTTTCTTCCTGGAACCATTCATGGAATTCGACTGCAACCTTCTCCCCTATTCCTTCGATATTGATTAGGTCTTCGAGGGCTGTTTCCTGCATTGCGGAGATCAAAGCTGAGATTCCATAAAGGTCCTTGATTTCTTCTTTTTCTTCTGCAAATAGAGTCATTGTCTGTTCTTTTTTTGGGGCCTCTATTGGTGTGAAAGCTTTTTGCTGGAAAAATCTCCCGAGCAGTTGGCTGGTTTGGTCGCCAATGTACCTTATCCCGAGTGCGAAAAGAAATCTATCCAGGGTGATTTTTTTGGCGTGGTCTATTGCTAACTCTAGGTTGTCCGCTCTTTTTTCTTTGAAAAGTTCTAGTGTTAAGAGGTTTTCTTTTGTTAGATTAAAAATATCTGCCGGTGTTTTTATTAAACCTGATTGAATGAGTTGATCGACAACTTTTTCGCCTAACCCATCGATATTGAAGGCGTTTTTCGAGACGAAATGGATGATTTGTTCGCGGATTATTGCGAAACATTCCTTGTTTTTGCATCTGGTGATCGCTTCGCCTTCCGGTTTTTCTACTTCTCCGCCGCAGATTGGGCACTTTTTGGGGAAAATGAATGTTTTTTCCGACCCGGTTCGGAGGTCTTTCATGCTTGAAACAACTTCCGGGATGATGTCACCGGCTTTTTGGATAACAACCGTGTCACCTATTCGGACATCTTTGCGCGTGATTTCGTCTTCGTTATGGAGCGTTGCGCGGGCTACCGTTGATCCGGCCACAAGAGTTGGCTTGAGGACCGCGACGGGGGTTAGGGCGCCGGTGCGGCCGACTTGGACTATTATGTCTATTACCTTAGTTACGGCTTGTTCTGCGGGGAATTTGTAAGCTATTGCGTACCTTGGGGCTTTGGCTGTGTGGCCTAGCGCTTCCCAAGCTTCCAAACTGTTTACTTTTATGACGATTCCGTCGATTTCGTAAGGCAGATCTTCTCTCTTTGTGATCCAATCTTCGCAGTATTTGAGGACTGAACTCATGTCCTTGTGGTGCTTCAGGTGTGTGTCGATTCTGAGGCCGAGTTCTTGCAATTCCCGCATTGTTTCCAGGTGGGTTTCTGTAAAAGGGCTGCCTATTTCGTAGAAAAACATCGCAAGGTCTCTGGAAGCTGCAACTTTCGGGTCCAATTGGCGGATTGTTCCGGCTGCTGCATTGCGCGGATTGGCGAAGTCGCCTTCGAGATTATCGAAGCTTTCTTTCGGCATATAGACTTCACCGGAAACTTCCAAGTCTACCTCTTCACGAAGTTCCAGAGGCACAGATTTGATCGTCCTGATTGCATGTGTCACATCCTCCCCTTCTCGTCCGTTTCCTCTTGTGATTGCTTTAATTAGTTTTCCTTTTTCGTACCAAAGCGTGACGTTCAGGCCGTCGATTTTCAGTTCTGTTATGAACTCGTATTTGAGGTTCGGGGCGAATCTTTTGAGTCTGGCTTCCCAGTCAAGGAGATCTTCTTCGCAGAAGGCATCTTGAAGACTCCATTTCCTGGTTTTGTGCTGGATTTTGGCAAATTTTCCGGATAAAACATTCCCGACACGCCGGGTTGGCGACTCGGATGTTATGAATTCCGGGAACTGCGTCTCAAGTTCGATGAGCTCTTTTTTCAGGGCGTCTCTAACGGATTCGGATACATCTGATTTATCCAGGACGAAATAGCTGTAATTCAGCTCGTTTATTTTGGTGCGAAGTTTTTCGATACGGGCTTTGGCTTCCTGTCTATCCATTGATCTTTTCTGTTTTATTTGGTATAATCTTATGATAAAAACACCCAAAAAACAAACTTATGAGCGACGGAACTAATCCACTTTTCGACCCTGCGACGGATAATGCACCTATTTCCGATGAAACTCAGGAGATTGTAAACACTCCTATTGCAGATCCGACAGGCACTTCCGATGATGATCGGGTTCTTTTGAATAAAATCATTCAACTTGTTGATGACGGCAAGATTAATCTTTATCAACCTTCAACTCTCATCAATCAAGAGGTTTATGATGGACTTAGTGATGAAGTTAAAGGGAAGGTCGATCAACAGTCTTTCAATATGCTTTCCACTATTCGCGAACTTCATGCTTTTAACGCATCGGAGTTTACCAATGACAGTTTTCAGTTCCAGAATATGATTCATAGGTTAAGGCTCCAGAAGGAGGCAACTGAGAATGAGAGTGGTGATGTTTTTGTATTTTAAAAAATTAAGATGATGTTTTTACGGCAAAATTTGGGGATAGAGGATGAATTCCTGAGAGAGCGAAGGTTTGTGTTTGAAACAGATGGGTCGGGCGGAGAAACCGTTGCCGAAAAACCGGCAGAGGAAGAGGTGGATGCGGAGACTCAGGAGTCATTGGAAAATTCAAATGAACTACCTCAAAATCTTAAAGATTTCTTGATAGAACTTTTTCAAGCAACCGGATTTAAAGATAAAGATTTGCAAAATCGTGTAATGACTCGTACTCAGGAGTTACTCAGTGGCAATTCTTTCACAAGCGATCAAAAAGATGTTTTCCTAAAAGCGGATGAGGCTTTTTACGCCAATTTGCTTGAGGATTTCCTGTCCGAGGGGCATCCCGTTTCCAGATTCTTTGGCAATGATGCATGGACCGAGAAAAAAGATGATGTCGAGTACATAAAAAATCGACTCGCCAAGTATGAAGAGCTTGTTTTCAAAGGTACTTTAAAGCACGTTGAGGATTCTAAATCAGAAGAGCTCAAACAGGCATCTTTTCAAAGCGGCACACAAACTTCTCGAAAGAAATATGCTCAATTTGAAGGATTTGAAGATGTGCCAATAAACATTCAAACAGAACTTACTGCCATTTTGAAAGAAATTGATGCAACTACTCTTTCTGCATCTGATGATGTGGATACAAAAGTCTTGGGATATAAAATAGCCTTGAAGAGCATCTTTGATCGATACAAACAACATCTGGCAGCTAAAGAGGGAATATCAAATGAATTAAAAAATAATATCGGAAATGCTGAAGATTGTGCTGAATTGAAGCTGGCACTCGGTATTGAAGATCTCAATAAGCCGGAAGATGCCCCTACCGCCCAAAAAGAAAACCTTTCCGAGGTCGTTTCCGATGCTATTCAAAAAGGGAACACCAGTCTTACAAATATTTTTGATTATGTTGTGAAAAACTGGGCAAATATGGCTCTTTATCTAACCGGCGTCACTCTTTTTTCCAAGTTTTTTCCCGGTCTTACAGATCCTCTGGTTAAACGGCTTCCCGAATCTGAGACCCGTGAGGTTTTTCATAATCTGGAGACTGATCATTGGTCTCTTAACATGAAGAGTGCGGATGATGCGGAATGGACTACTCATCGCAGAAATAAGGAAACAGCCACCGAGTGGCTTCGTGCCTATCAGGTTGATGGCAAAAATGTTTTCGTCGGCGAGGCGACAGATCCTGTTATCAATTCTCTTTTTAACACTGAATTTACCGTTCTTGGGCTTATAACCCTTGCCGGGGGTGGCACGGATAGTAAAACTATTGAAGAGATCGATGTTCCTTCCGATTATGTTGAGGATTTGCCTGTTTTGAATGCTGTTTTGAAAGCGATTCAAGATAAAAATCCAAGTCCTGATAATCATTCCACAACCGTGGCTCAATATGTTGCTGAAAATCTTGTTGAACTACCAACTGTTTGATTTTTCTGAAAAATGTTTTAAAATAACCTCGAAATAAAAATAAAAAATGACAGACCAAGGAACCATAATTAATCTAAAATCTACCGGAGGTGGCCAGGGAGGTGGTCAAAAGGATGATTCTGCGTACAAGATCCCAGGCGAGGTACTCAAAAAATACCCTGACCTTGTAGCTTTGATTAAGGCTGCGGAATCTATGAACGATCAAGAGCGGAATTATTGGTTCCAAATCCTGCCGATAATGACCGACAAACAGGTTGATAAACTCAGGAATATTTTGGCCCAGGAAAAGGAGCAGCTTGCGAAACTCGATGCTGCTTATGAGCAAAAAATTCAAAAACTGAACGATAAACATATGGCCGAATGGCGCGAACTGGAGTCCAAAAAGGTTCGTGAGGAGCGGCAGGCTGCCGAATCCGCTTCAGAGGCGCAGGAAGCGAAGGCTGAGGAGGATATTTTGGGTCAGTTGGATGAGGTTTAGTTAGTAATGAGTAATGAGTGCCAAGTGGTTGGTGTTTTGCCTGGCGGCAAAACGATTTAATTGTTAGTGGGGCTGGCTTGCAGCCGCCCTGTGGTGTTTTCGCTGACGCGAAAACGGCTATTTGAGCCGGTAAAAATGATGTCAAATTTCGTCCTGGAACAGAACTCCATCATTGAAAATTGGTAATTGAGAATTGAAAATTCTACTCCACCATCTCTCCTATCACCACCAGCCTCCTCAAATTCGTCCCAACCGGCGTGCAAGTCATAATCGTCAATTGATGCTTTCCCTTGGGCTGAGCTAACACATCAACTTCCGAAGGTGCGACTTCTCGCATTTCGGTTATTTGATAAGTAAATTTCTGTTGATTGTAGTAAATTATCGCGTAATCCCCCACTTCCATTTCCGACAGAAGTGCGAAAACTTCGTTATAATTACCGCTGTCCCAGAAGTAATAGCTGCTGTGGCCTGTGATGAACGTATTCCCTTCTTCACCCGGAAGAGCTGTCCCCGGATATCTCACAGCGCCGTCTTTTAGGGCCTCTAAGATTTCTTCATCTAGAGATGTCCAGTTTTGCGAGGCAAGACTTTCCGTGCTTACTTCCACTATCGGGATGTTTTTGTTTATTGAAGGAATTATCAAGCGATTGTCGGGTGGAATTATTGCCAGATCAAGCTCAGGGAATTGCTGTTTTTGCTCTACGGGATCTTTTGTCATTACAATAAGTTCTTGCTCTGGCGGTACTTCCTTCTCTATATGCTCAACAAGTATGCTTTCTCTGGCCAGATTTGCGGCCTGCAGAACGTTGTTTGCGATTATTTGATAGTATGCCGGTGCGTTGAAAAGCAGGAAGAATAACAGGAATAAAATCAATGATTTTGCGATGATTTTTATGAAATTTGTCATCTGGTTGGTGATCGCGATAGCCGGATCGGGACAAAGTTCGTATGCCAGAACATGGTTTATGTCGAAATTTTCACCCGGTGGTGGAAAATCTATCCTGAAAACCTCGGATTTGCGAGCGCGTTCGATGCGGCGATCTACTTTGGCTACGATTTCGTTTAGAGAGTATTTATGCATCGTGAATAGATATAATTGTATCGAGTAATTATACCTGTTTTTGGGTTATTTTTCAATTCACTGCTACTGCATAACCCCTCCACCAAGCACCTGCGTCCCCTTATAAAACACTATCGACTGCCCTGTAGTAAAGGCTCTAACGGGTTCGGAGAAGGTGATTTTGGCGCGAGAACCTTTGATTTCGAGGGTTGCGGGTTCGAGCTTGCCTAAATGGCGAATTCTTGCGTGGATTTCTTGAGGGGTTTTGGGTTTTTCTCCCGAGATGAAGTGCAGATCGCGGGCGAAGACTTCCTTCCTCCAGAGATCTTCGTCCTTTCCGACTATCAGGAGATTCTTTTCGGGGTCCATTCCTATGACATAATATGGGCCGTCCGGGCCGCCGATTCTGATCCCCTTCCTCTGTCCGCAGGTGTAGTGCGGCAATCCTTTGTGGCGTCCGAGTTTGTTGCCTTCCAGGTCCACGATTAAACCTTCTTTGAAGTATTTTTCAGGGAGATTTTGCCTGAGGAAGTCTGTGTGTAGTTTTTCTTTTATAAAGCAAATTCCTTGGCTTTCGTCTTTGTTTTCTAAGATTTTCAGACCGAGTTTGCGGGCGATTTTCTTGGTTTTCGTCTTTTCTTGGTCCCCCAGCGGGAAAAGCGTTTGTGAAAGTTGCTTCTTACTTAATCTGTAGAGAAAATAACTTTGATCCTTTTTTTCGTCTATTCCGGCGTGAAGCTGTTCCCCTTTTATTCTGGCGTAATGGCCTGTCGCGATAAAGTCTGCGCCCAGTTTTTTGCATTCTTCAAGCAGTTTGCCGAATTTGATTCTGGGGTTGCAGAAGATACAGGGGTTTGGTGTTTCGCCTTTTAAATATGAGTCTATATAGTAGTCGACGACCTCTTTTTTGAACTCTTTTTCCAGATCTATTATGTAAAAAGGAATGCCGAGTTTTTTCGCGATTTCTTCTGCGTGCGGATCCGGTTCTTTACCCCAAACTTTCATATGAACACCAAAACAATGGAGCCCTTCGGGCAGGTTAGTTTTGGGGCTGGCCTGCCGGCCGCCCTGTTTGTAGCCTTTTTCGAGCATTGTGGCTGCGACTACCGATGAGTCGACACCTCCGGACATTGCAATTGCGACAGCTTTCATTGCCATTTTTTATGGTTTCATGTCATAATTATCCTATCCTATGGATATTTCTACAATAGTAAAAGCCGCGAAAGAATATTTGCCCGATCTCAATGAGAAAAGGCTTGTGTCCGCTTATGATTTTGCGAAAAAAGCTCACGATGGTCAAAAAAGAAGCGATGGGAGCCCTTATTCCACTCATCCTCTCGCTACCGCAAAAATTTTGACCGAGTTCAAGGTTGATGAAGACACATTGATTACAGCTTTTCTGCATGATGTTCCGGAAGACACCAAGTACACTTTGAAAGATATAGAAAAAATGTTCGGAAAGAAGGTTTCTTGTCTTGTGGAGGGAGTCACAAAACTTTCTAAAGTGCAGTATAAGCACGATATGGCCGAAAGGCAGATTGAGTCATTAAAAAGACTCTTTTTTCATAGTGCAAAAGATCTGCGGATTATTCTGGTTAAACTGGCCGATCGCCTGCATAACATGAGAACTCTTCAGTATCTTCCGATTCGAGGAAAACGGATTCGTATCGCGAAGGAGTCTCTCGAAATTTATGCACCGATTGCCAATCTTCTAGGTATCTGGGAGATCAAATCCGAGATGGAAGATCTTTGTTTTGAATTTTTGTATCCGGATGATTTCAAGAGAACAAAACAGCTTGTTGAAGAAAGTTCTCTCCGAAATGATGAGGTTATTCACAAGACTGTCCGTAAAATCAAAATTTCTCTAACAAAACATAACATCAAGGCGGAAGTTCGAGCGAGGAAGAAGAATCTTTACAGTATTTTTAAAAAAATGTTGCATACCGGAAAAACTTTCCATGATATTTACGACCTGGTTGCTCTTCGGATTATTGTTGAAGATATTGATGCCTGCTATCGCGCTCTCGGTGTTGTTCATCAGACTTTCAGGCCAAAGCACAAGAGAGTTAAAGATTATATCGCTGTCCCGAAAGTGAACGGCTATCAGAGTCTTCACACTACTGTTTTCGGGGTTGACGGAACTATTACGGAATTCCAAATTCGCACTTACGAGATGCATCTTGAGGCCGAATACGGAATCGCAGCGCATTATTTTTATAATGCTTCAAGGGGCAGGGTTAACGGTAATCGCGTTCCTTCAATCTTCAAAAAGCATGCCGAATGGGCGAAAAAAGTTCTGGCAATCCAAAAGGAGGTCCAAACCGGTTATGATTTCGTGGAAAATCTCAAGTTCGATATTTTTCAGGACAGAATCTTCGTGTTTACACCACAGGGCGATGTCATCGATCTTCCTTACGGCGCCAATGCTGTCGACTTCGCTTATCATATCCATAGTGATGTCGGCAACGAGGCTGCAAACGCCGAAATCAACGGGGAAAGACTTCCTTTAACCACCCAACTTAATACCGGAGACACCATAAAAATCAACAGATCCAAGTCTTCGGGCGGACCTCACCGCGGCTGGCTTATTTTGGTGAAAACAGGCTTGGCTCGCACAAAAATCAAGGAATATTTCAAAAAAGAGAGTAGCCAGAATAATTATGCCGCAGGGTTAAGAGTTCTTAAAAGAGAGCTTCAGCTTTTCGGGAAAAATGAGCTCAAAAAACTGCCCGAGATACGCGAAAAAGAGGTGCTCGAAAAGTTCGATGTAGATTCGATAGAAGCGTTAATGACAGGCATAGGCGAAGGAAATATTACCGTTAGGAATGTTATTCATGAGTTTTATACTTCCGAAGAGATATTGGGTAAACCAACCTCTAAATCCGGATTGAAAGACGACGATTTGCTTTCCAAGAGGAGATTTGATCACGCGATGGCGATTGTTCTCGGGAATGAGGAGCTCAAGGAAAAGGCCGACAAGAATTCTTTATGTCTGTATCGGGTTGAAATTAATATTATTTGTCATGATCGTGTTGGACTGTTAAAAGATATCGCTTTGACTCTTTCTTCTCTGGGAGTAAATATTCATGAGATAAAAATGGCCACCACAGCGAATACAGTCGACAGGCATATGGTCGTGATTATCGATGTTTGCGACCTGGAGCATCTGGAAGAGGCGCTCAGGGCGCTGACTGTGGTTAGAGATGTTGTGAAAATTTATAAGAGTAGTTGATAATTGTTTCGCTCTCGGTTGATATTTCTGTTCTTTTCGCTGCGCGAAAAAACAGAAGCCCCAAATGTTCGCTTAACAATCATCAACTACCAGTATGTTTTGGGTGGTATTTGCCGGCAGATGTTTGCTCGAAATCTATCAACTACCAGTATGTTACAGGTTCACAACCGGTTGTTGCTTTGGGTCTTTTTTCCAATGCGTCAAATTGTGCGTTTGACATACTGAGAACTGCAATCATAGTTTCCGCCGGCGGAAAATAGGGCGGGAACCGCCCAATTACAAATCAACCCGTTTCCCCGCCAGGGGGAAACACCAACTACTGGGTACTACTCCTTACTTGGCACTAACAAGCCTCCTCAAACTAAGCTTCCCCTCAATAAGCGCCCTTCCGATTATCGCGCCGTACGCGCCCGCATCGCGCAGGAGTTTCAGGTCGTATTCGTCGACGATTCCACCCGAGCTGTATACCTCTAAGCTGCCACCGGTTTCGTAAATGATTTTCTCTGTTATGTCGAAGTTTGGGTGGTAGAGGGCGCCTTCGGTTTCGAGATCTTTGTAGATCAGCTGCTTGACTCCGACTTTTTGGACTTGCTTGGCGAGCTCGGTTACTTCCGGGGTCTCCCCTTCGAGAGTCATGTCTGTATCGACGATATCGTGGCGGCCTTTTAGGCCGAATATGATTTTGCCCGGGCCGTATTTTTCTAGTGCTTGTTTTAAAATTTCAATGGAAGAAACTCCCAAAATCACCCTTGCTACTCCTAATTCAAATGCTTTTTCCAAAGATTCCATCGTTCTGATTCCTCCTCCCAACTGTACCTCCGCGTCAATACTGCCGCAGATCAGTTTAATCAGTTTTGAGTGACCAAGTTCTCCGCTCAAACTTCCGTTCAAGTCGATTATTTGGATTTTTTCCGCTCCTTCTCTCTCGAAAAACCTCGCCATGTGGAGCGGCTCTTTATAAAAAATCTTCTTCTGAGCGTTTTCCTTGCCTTTATACCAAGAAACAATTTTTCCGTCCTGGAGATGTAGACTTGGGATAATTTCCATGCTCTTGTTTTTATTTTCTTCCGGCTCGATAATACGGGAGAGCTTTTTTAAACACAAATAAATATGCTGAATGTCATTATTCTCCTGATCGCCGGACTTATTGGGCTTACTGTCGGAGCAAAAATGGTTGTTGATTCCGGTAAGGCTGTTGCGCATCGACTTGGGGTTTCCGAGCTTTTTATCGGGCTTACCATTGTGAGTATCGGAACCAGTTTGCCCGAGATCATGGTTTCTGTTTTTTCCGGTGTTAAAGAGGCTTCCGACATTGCGATCGGAACCATGGTCGGGTCATGCTTAACTCAAATCACTCTTATTCTTGGAATTGCCGGATTGATACATAATATCAAAGCCGACAGGAAAGCTATCCGAGTTGACGGGACTATGCTGCTTTTGGCTATCGTCTTGTTTTGGCTCACTTTATTCACGGGCGGGATTATGACCCCTTTCGAAGCCGTAATCCTTATTTTGATCTATATCGCATACTTGGTTTTTACCGCAAGGCATGACAGCAAGGCAAAAGAGGTCGCCGAACTCGGATCACACGAAAGACAAGGCTTCCCTATCGGCCTCAGGATTTTGTTCTTGGTAATTGGATTTGGGATTTTGATTTTTTCGGGCAATTTGGTTCTGGATAATTCGCTTCTAATTGCTGAGTATTTCGATTTATCGGCAGCTTTTGTCGGAGTTATGATCATCGGTGTCGCTACTTGTCTCCCCGAACTATCTACTGCTGTTATTGCGGCTTTTCAAGGAGCTTCGGGTATTGCGATAGGTGCCCTTATAGGCAGTAACATTACCGACCCTTTACTTTCCGCAAGCATCGGAGCTCTTTTTAACGGGTTCGAAGCCGGGAACCACCTTCTCTATTTCGATATACCTGTTTGGTTTCTGGGCTCCGTACTCGCACTTAGTCTTCTACACCGAAAAAAACTCACTCTCTTCCGATGGGAAGCTGCTGCCTTAATTGTTTTTTATTTGGGGTTTGTTGGGGTGAAGATTGGTTTTGGGTTATAGCGGATGGCGAATGACTTATGGATTGTGGTAAAATTGGCTTACTTTAACCAAAAACACTATAATGGAAACTACAAAAAAATTATCGGTTTTTGCAGCTCTTGGGCTTTGCATCGGTGCCTGTAGTGGTGATGGGGATAATCTTCCTGAGGTGCCGGTTGATATTCATCTTTTGAAGTCGCATGAGGCTATTGTTAAAGGTGCAAACCTTACAAATGACTGTGGTTTTGCAGAGTTATTGAAAGCTTCTGCTGATCAGGTCGCAGCTTGTTTGGCGGCTCACGATGATGAGGCTTGGGAGCCTGATGCACAGGGACGAGCTGCGTTTAGATGCATGGACCCCTTGAGTGGTGCTATTCATGAAATTGTTGCCACTGTTAACAGTAATGGTGTTTTTGTGAATAGTTCTTTGGGCGGAACTAATGGATTGATAATGTCTACCGATTATTACAATGGCGGAGAAATGGATCATGTATATTTTGCTACTTCACTTTATGGGAAATGTAATGCTGTTTTTGATGACAGAAGGTGTGTATATCTGGCCTGGAGTGGTGAAGATGTATCTGTCCATAGCTATATGAACAGTGCGGACAATTCAGGGCCGGTTGCCAGTGAGAGAAGTTGTGACACAGTAAATTTGAGCCGTGTTTTGGAGGTTACCGATGATGTTGTGGAGACACATTTTTGATTGCCAGAATCCAGGTGGCGGATAGCTTAGAACAATAACTTATAGGTTATTCCTTCTTTCCACTTTGGGTTATCCCACTCTTTGAAACCGAATTTTGAACATAGGTTTTGCATAGGAGAATTTTCGGAGTCAGTTTCTGTAACGACCCCCTTCGCTTTTTTGTTTTTTGCATATTCGATGCATCTGCTCATTAATTTCTTACCAATACCTAGTTTTTGAAAATTCGGATCAACCAGTATTTCGCGAATGAAAAAGAAATCATCTTCCCACCATTCTCTGTCAACAGAGCAAAAAGCTACGAATTCCTCGCCTTTTTCAGCTAAAAGATACAAGCTGTCTTTTAATCTAAAATGCTTTTTAAGTAGATCTATTGTGGCTTTATCAAACCTGTAATTAAAAGATTGTTTATTATGCAAAAATTCAATGTCTTTTTCATCTTGCATCTCTGTAATTCGGATGTTGCACATATTGACATATTAAAATGCATACTGTCATCTGTTTTATCTCACTAATTATTAAACCTAAAGTGCATCACATCCCCATCTTTAACCTCATACTCTTTCCCTTCTATTCGGAGTAAGCCTTTTTCTTTCGCTCCCGCTTCTCCACCATGATTTACGAGGTCTTGCCAATGGACAACTTCGGCTTTTATGAAGCCTTTTTCGAAGTCGGTGTGAATGACTCCGGCTGCTCTTGGAGCTAGATCTCCGGATCTGATTGTCCAGGCTCGCACTTCTTGCGGGCCGGCTGTGAAGTAAGTTCGGAGGTCAAGAAGGTCGTAAGCGTGTCTGATCAGGGTGTTTAAGCCCGTTTCCGATAGCCCGAGTTCCTGGAGGAATTCTTGTGCTTCTTCTTCCTCAAATCCGCCGAGTTCTTCTTCGATTCTTGCTGAAATCGGGATTATTTTGGCTTCCGGGTGCAAGTTCAAATATTCGCGGAGCTCTTCTTCTTTGGCTGCGGCAACTTCGTCTTCGTGCATGTTGGCGATGTACATTACCGGCTTCATTGTGAGGAGGTGGAGGTCGCGGATTTTTTCTCGTTCTTCGGAAGTGAGGTCGAGGCGATGTGCGAGTGTTCCCTGCTGCATCTTTTCATCTATGCGACTCAGTAGTTCGAAGTAGGCTTTTGCCTCTTTTTCTCCCGATTTTGTGGCCGACTGAGCTTTCCCGAGGCGGTTTTCCAGAGTTTGGAGGTCTGCGAGAAGCAGTTCCGACTCGATTATTTCGATGTCGCGCTTGGGGTCAATGGTTCCATGGACATGCGTGATATTGGTATCTTCAAAAGCTCTTACAACTTGCGCTATTGCGTGACATTCTCTGATGTGTGAAAGAAATTTGTTCCCGAGCCCTTCCCCTTCACTTGCACCTTTAACAAGTCCGGCTATATCAACAAATTCGATTACTGTCGGAATGATTTTTTCCGGGCTTACGATGCCTGCCAATTCCTTGAGTCTTGGATCCGGCACTTCTACAATTCCGACATTAGGGTCGATTGTGCAGAACGGGTAGTTCGCCGCTTCCGCGCCCTTCGTACGGGTCAATGCGTTAAAAATTGTTGATTTCCCAACATTTGGGAGGCCGACGATTCCTATTTTTAATGCCATTTGGTTAGTGAATTAACTTTTGGAACTTGGGACTTGAAATTTGGATCTTGTTTGTTTCTTGGCATCTTGCTTCTTGGTTCTTACTTCCAATAGGAAGTAAGTTCATCATATGTGAGTTGTCCCGGCGCAGTTGCATCCTGAGCTTTGATCGGCGCATAGTATAGGTAGTTTCCGAGTCTTGGCGCAAGTATTCTTGTGATTTTGCCTTTTTCGCCCATGCCGAGAGTGATTATCGGCTTGTCTGCCTTGGGTATTAGCGAGAAAAGATTCGCGATGTCGTGGCTTTCGTTGATTTTGGTGGAAAATTTGATTATATCAGGTTTGAGGGCGCACATTTTTTTATAAATTTCGTGCAAGTTTTTGGGAGTTTTCTCGTAATTATGGTAGGAAATTATGAGTTTTGTTTTGCCGAGATTTTTTGGGATGTATTTTTTATTTTTTAAATCGATATCGATGTATGCGGGTTTGAATTTTAATGCTTTTTTGTAAAGTTCCGGCTTGCTACGTGAGACCAGCAGTAGAGGTTTTTTTATTTTTTTTAAATCAAAATCTTCGAGATGATCCAGCCATACTTCAACAATATCGGCCCTTTTGTCGATTTTTGCAGGGATTTTTTTGGCCTTGATTGGGAGACAAAATAAACTCATGGTAGAATGCTTTTCGCTATGATGGACTTTAAAGCAAAACTGGTTTCAGTTAAAGAGCTGACTCATGATGTGCGGATGTATATGTTTGAGCGGCCTGCCGGTTTCTCGTTCAAACCCGGGCAGTTTGTGATGCTTCAGGTGGAGGAGGTTGCGCGGGCTTATTCGATTGCTTCTTCTCCTTTGGAACTTGAGAATTTTGTTTTGATTGTGAAACTTATTGAAGGAGGCAGAGGGTCGGAGTATTTGCGGGCGGCTAAGGCTCAAGATGAGATAAGTTTCAAGGGTCCTTTCGGGCATTTTTATCTTGATGAAGATTCCGAAAGAGACGTTGTTTTGATCGGGACAGGGACCGGTTTGGCACCTTTGTACTCGATTCTTCAGTATCTTCTTGAAAGCGGATCTGAGCGTGAGATTAAGCTGTTTTTCGGGGTTCGGCATGAGGAAGATGTGTTTTTGCGGGAGGAATTTGAGGATTTGTCGCAAAAACATGAGAATTTTAGCTTTAAAATAATACTTTCCAGACCAAAAAGCGGCGAAAAAGGATACGTAACGGATTTAATTAAAGAAGAAAACATCGAAAATTCCGAAGCTTATATCTGCGGGGGTAAAGCAATGGTCGATGATGTCAAAGAATTTTTCACACAAAAAGGGATATCTCCTGAACACATCAAACACGAAGTCTATTGACATCCAACCTGTAAAGAATGTAGTAATTAAGGGACTTAACTAAAATAAAAATGAAAAAATATCCGATCATCGTTTTTGTAATTCTGCTTACAGGCTGCTCATTTGTGCAAAGTTTTTTCTATATGGATGAAACGGCTTACTATAATGTTCATATTGGGCATTTTAATGTGCTTTCCGGGGATCTGGATAACCTTATGAAGGACTACTATTATTATATTCCCGAGGAGGTTTCTGCAGATAGCGAGATTATTTTTAAAGGGTCTTATTATACTACGGTTAAGAAACATTTTCATGATGCAGAGGATGAGATTTCTTCTGTTGGGATGACTATTGAGGACTCTTCTAAGGAAGATTCTTTGGAAAGTGTTGCCGGGCGTTATTTCGAGGCGTTTGCTGAGTTTTTATTGAAATATAAATACGCGATTGACTACTACAGTGATGGAGATTACCTGGAAGACCCCGATTATTCCGAGGTTTTGGATGCAGAAATTATTAACGATTACAACGCAGTTTCTGTCGTTCAATTGGAGCTTTCGGAGATGCTTACCGAGTATATGGGTTCCGCTACCTCGGTTCTTGATGAAAACTCCATTAATCCTCCCGTTAAATTAGGGGCCGCGATAACTCTGCTTACCGGACATTCTGAGGGCATTGTTGATTATCTATACGCCTGGGAGGCCGGAGAGGCTTATGCTTCCGGTGTGGAGGCTCTTTATGATGATTTGGTTGTAAAGCATGCTCTCCAGGATATCGAGGCTTCTGCGCTGTATCATCCCGATTTTGCCGATTTATTCCACGAGTTTGATTTGTATCTTGAGGCTCTTTCCGTTTTTGAAAATGAGGTTGGGATGTTTATGATCGATGCTCAAGTTGGAATTACATCTTCAAAAGACACTTCCGATTACGAGTCGCTGTTTGTGAGTTATGATGCGGTTGTTGAGGCTCATAACGGTTTGGCGGATGCGTTGGCTGAGGGGTAATGGCAGATAGTTTATTGTTGTTGTTGTCGGGACATGACTTCCACAACAGCTCTTTCAATTATTCTGGTGCCCTCTATTTCGTCAAAAAGTGTCCTATCAATTCCTTCTTTCACCCTCTCAACTGCATGACATATAGTTAGTTGCCATCTGATCTTTGGCTGTGCCGGTCCGTTTGGGTCTACCCCTTGTCCATCCATTTTTTTTTATAGTTTTAAATTTTCAAGGGTTGATGTTAGCGGAAAATTGGGGGAAGTCCACTTTATTGATAAATATGGATTTTATATACCTAAAATTAACCTGTAAATTGATTTTCAGATATTTAAAAGCTTGTTTCTTTTGGGAAAGATATACCTAACCGGGAATTCTTCCCGTTTTGTGTCCCAATGGGGTTTTGCTTGCCTCATTAACAAATTTGCCAACCTGTCGTTACCAGGTTTGTCAGATTTGTTATTCGGCATCCTTCGCCCACGGAAGGCCCTCCAGAACTCGCCTTCCTAACGCTTCGGAACGCAAAACTCGCCCTTATCTGGTG
>JAHIUS010000037.1 GCA_018816885.1 Patescibacteria group bacterium
GAAGATGCCAAATACAACGAATCATTGCGACGGACTCTTTTCTCACATCAAACAAAAAGTTCTCATTCATCGTGGCATTTCTAAGCAACGCAGGAAGAAAATGATTGATTACATGCTAGAGAATTTCTAGCAGACGTTTTTCCCTATATCCCCCAAATTATACACATTAAAGCCATGTTGTCAAAAAAAACCGCCAACCAACCACTACAGACTGTTGACTATTCACTACCTAAACCCTCTCCACATCCCCATCCTCAGTCACATTATAAGAGATATATTCACTGGCAACCCCATCCCCATCGTAATCAAGATCCTCCGGCATAACGCTGAAATATCCACTCGGGGTGCCAACTCCCGTCCTGACAAGATAAACTTTTCCGTCATACCCCCTGCCAAACTCCCAACCCCCAAGAATCCTAGAAAGCTCTTCGCCTCCACGCCTTGCTTTTGCAACAACACCCAAGTTTTTTGCATCATCAAAATCCAATATCCTATTAGCGAGATTCGAATAATCCAGATTCCATTTTTTTATAGCAGTATGCGCCGTATCAACCCAGGCCCATCCTTTTTCAAAAACACCTTCATTAAAATCACCTTTTCCATCCACAAGCCCAAGCCCATTCGCGGCATTAGCGGAAATTTTCGATCCAATAGGAAACAAATCAACATCTTCAATAAAAGTCCCCTCAACTTCCAAATCATCACTTAGAACAACAATATCATCATTCTTTTTTACAGCCTCTGCGGCAGTAGACCCTTTTCGGACAATCCTTGTATCATCAAACCCCCCGTCCGCAAGCTCCCAATTCGGATCAAAAATCTTATAAACCCCATCCCGCTCGGAAACCATCCCCACGGCAATCGCATCCTCCATAGACATTTCATCACCGTTTGCCTGATCAAGCTTTACAACAAACTGATCATTAAACCCGCCATCACCAAACTCCCAGCCTTCTTTAACGAAATATCCGTTGCCCTGAGGAACAACTATTCCCAAATCAATAGCCTTTTCGGTAGACATCTCTGTCCCGGGAACATAAATTGCAAAAACATTCCTTTCCATTTGAGAAAGCACATCATCAATTTCATCCCGCATCTCATCGATATTTGACTCATCAACCCAGGCAAGAGTATTTGCAATCTCCTTAAGATGCTTTGCGACCTCTTCATCATGAAGATCCGAATCCAGCGCAACACCTTGAACCTTATCGATTCTATCAAGAAAAATATCGCGATAATCTTTCCCGTCAACTCGAATACTTGAGTCTTCAGTAAAATCCAGTCGATCAAGCTCTTTCTGCCGATCATCAATTTCGTCATTGAATTGTTCTTTTTGTTTTTTCATCATGAAATTATAACATAAAACTATCTTCAACGCAAGTCGGCCGTGATTGAAACCAATACCTCATATAAGCTATAAGCTATACATCATGCATAAAAAAACAACACGCTTTACTATAATCTTCGTACTCCTGTTTTTAACAACGGGAATAATTAGCTTAAGGCTGTTTCAGCTTCAAATCCTGCACCACCCGTACTACCAACAACTCGCCCAGTCGGCGCATCAAGGCTACACCGAACTGCCTGCCCGTCGCGGAGAAATTCTAATTACGGATTACAATTCCGGCGAGGTTTTTAAACTGGCAACCAATACAACTCTCGACCTTCTTTATGCCGATCCATACCTTATAGAAAAACCCGATATGGTAGCGGAAACTCTTGCGCCTTTAATTTTTGACCTTGAACAAGAAAAAGAACTCGATGAAGAAAGAGTCGACGAAGAACTGAAACTCGCTTACGAGATCGAAAGTGAAGAATTAAAAGAAGAAGCCCTTTCAAAAATTTCATACAAAAACGATACAGAACTTTTTGAAGATTTTCAGGAAAGAATAGAGGAGCAACTTTCGGAAAAAGTCAGATCTCAAATCCTACTCGGAGAAGATATCGACCAGGAAACAATGGATGAACTCCTGGCTCTCGACTTAAAAGGCCTGCTCACAACAGAAACCGGAGATATTTACGCCTTCCCCGATGAAATCAAAAATAAAGGCAAAACTGCGGAACTATTGGCGGAAGTTTTCAAAGTGGATCCGGATAATCTGGAAAGGGTACTCGAAGGAACAAACAGATATACGGTATTGGATCGCAAACTCGCTCCTGAAATCTCGAAACAAATAGAAGAAATAATAGCAAACGATCAAGAAAACGACTTCCTCGGGATAAGACTACTCGAAGAATATTATAGATACTACCCGGAAGGCGATCTCGCTTCCCAAGTTCTCGGATATGTCAATTCGGCGGGAGTCGGGCAGTACGGGATTGAAGGGTTTTTTAACTCAACATTAACAGGAAAAAAAGGCTACTTCACCTCACAAATAGACGCAACCGGCAAGCAAATAACCGTTTCGGGGTCAGTAATTGAAGAAGCGCAAGACGGCGCCAATATCATGCTCACTATAGACAGAGCCGTCCAGCTCGAAGTGGAAAAACTCATAAATGCGGCTGTAGAGTCATATAGGGCGGAAAGCGGGCAAGTGATAGTTATGGATCCTGAAACCGGAGAAATAATAGCAATGGCCAACTACCCGACCTTCGACCCGAATATCTACAGCGACGCATACAGCTTGACCGAAACGGAAATAGCGGACTGGCAATGGGACGATTTCGTGTTCAATATGGGTGATGAAGAAAACCCGGTTTGGTGGCTTTATACTCAAATCGACCCTGACGAAAGAATAAGAATATTCCCGGACGAAGACGATCCCGAAGTTTGGTACTCTTATGAAAACCTTTACGGCCCGGAAGTTTATAAAAACAAAACCATCCAGGCAATCTACGAGCCGGGATCTATTTTCAAGCCGGTAGCAATGGCAGCCGCGATAAACGCGCGTGAAGTAACTCCTCAGTCAACACATAACTGCACCGGCCCGATCAAAGTGGACGAATTCGAAATTCACACCTTTAACGACACATATCACGGCATCGAATCAATGACAGAAGTACTAATACATTCATGCAATATCGGAATGAGCTATGTTGCGGAAACACTCGGCCGCAGCCTGTTTTACAGCTATATCAAAGCATTCGGCTTCACAAAAAGAACCGACATTCAACTCGACGGCGAAGAAGCTGGATATGTTGAATACTACGACGACTGGGCTGACTCGGAACTCGTCACCCACGCATTCGGACAAGGTATTTCCGTCACCCCTCTGCAGATGGCAACAGCAATCGCCGCCCTCGCAAACGACGGAGTTCTCATGCAACCATACATAGTCAAAGAAATCGAGTACGCGGACGGCAGTACATCGGAATTCGAACCTGAAATAATCGGCCAATCCGTCACAAAAGAAACCGCCGACCAACTAACTTCAATGCTTACCTCGGTAGTAGAACAAGGAATCCCCCAGGCTGAACTGGATAACCATTTCGTCGCCGGCAAATCCGGTACCGCCCAAACCTACAAATGGGGCAAAGCCCTTTCAGGAAAAGGAACCACAATAACCTCATTCGTCGGATACGGCCCAATTGACGATCCCCAATTCGTCATCCTCATCAAATTCGACTATCCGAAAACCAACGAATGGGGAGCCAATACAGCCGGACCGGTTTTCGCCGACATCGCGGAATTCTTGTTCAGTTACTACAACATTCCACCGGATAAGTAGCGAAACATCCACCGGCAATGCCCTATGCCCCCTGCCCAAGGTATTCTTCGCGAAATTGACCAAAAGCCGCCACAAAAACCTCCTGATAATTCGGCAAATTCCCAACAATATACTGTTGAACCTGCTCGGGCGTCTCAACATCCCCACCATCAATCATCCCCTGAAACTCCGCCTGCTTATCCTCCGGCAAAGCATTCATAACAGACATAACAAGCCTATCCTCAAGCCTGACATACAGATCATCCATAGCAGCCTTCTGCTCCTCGGCAGGCAGCTGAGCAGTCCCCGCCTCAGTCATCAACCCCTCAAGAAACTTCTTTATATTTGGATCCATTTCCATGATTTTTTTGATTAAAAGATTTCGCCCCCATCTTAAAGCCTATTTCTTTTTTTTGCGAGGTTTCTTCTTTTTTCCATGATAAGTTTTTGTATCCAAAACATTTGCCGCAACTCTATGATTCTCCATCAAAGCCCTTGCCAAATCTTTGGCCTCGGGATCGGAAAGCTTATCCTTACCCATTCTTTGAAGCTGTTTCAAAATCAAAACCGACTGATCACCAATAATCGAATCTTTATTCACCAATTCCTCGGTCAAGCGATCGCCTTTTTGTCCCGTCAAAAACAATTGCAAATTAGTTAAAGCCAATGAAACATCAAACCATTTACCAAAAGCATCACTCTCCGACATCTTTTTTTCATACTCTTGCTTCTGTTCCTCGGAAAGCGTTTTTAAATTCTCAATAGAAACCTTCAATATATCAGCTTCGAACTCCTCCTCCTCGGGGTACCTTTCAGGGACATCATTCCCTTTAATCAACGAACCATAATGATCGGCAAGAACCTCAAGAAAAGCTCGGCCCTTAGCAGAATAATTGTTCGCCTCACCGGAACTTTCAAGCTCTTTAAAAATTTTATTAAGCTTTCTTGTATAAACCCTAGGAATCAAATCTTTTGATATAGAAAGCTTGCGATCAGCGCGCAAAAGCTCATTATATTTATTTACCTTATTAGCATAATTTTTAGCAACAACATTATCCGAAGGAACTCTTACCTTCTTAATAAACTCCCTTTCCTCATCCAACCTGGAATACATCTCCAAATAAGCACCTTTAACCTCCTCGGCGGAAGGCATTTCAAAATGCTCTTCCTCGACATCCTCATCCCGAGTCTCAAGCGTATCCGTTGCAACCGGTTCAAGCTCAACAGATGGTTCTTCATTCAAACTAATCTCTTCCCCCACATCCTCCATTGCAACTCGTACCTCTTCATCCGAAGGCTCTTCATCAAGCTGAATCTCCTCAGAAACCTCTTCAAGCAAGGCCTGAAGATCACTATCTGAAAGCTCATCACCCTCCATCCAACTTTCTGCTTCTTCAAGCTCTTCATCCGAAGGCTCCTCATCAGGTTTAATCGCATCCAGACAAGCCCGGTTTCTCTTATTCAAAACCTGAATAAATTCTCTAAACCCATTCGTCTTCCTTGCTTCAGGATTATTAGCATAATGACCCCTAACAAGTTGACCGGCATCATGCCAATCATCATAAATAAAATCATCAACAAAATATAGTTCCTCTCCCTTCAAAAAGTGATCATGTTTTGATATCAAAAACTCAATTTCATTTAAAGAATCGGTCAGATTATCAACATTCGTTCGAGCCCACTCATCAATACCGGAAGTACCTTTGCTTAAGAACTCTTCAAACTCTTCATTTTTAGAATCATCCAACGGAACCTGCAGGCTATCACTGGCCGTCAAACCTTTGGTCGGATCATACCTGCCAACAAACACCCTCCCCTCGGGAGATCTCATTTTAAAACTACGACCAGAAACAAAAGCATGGCCAACTGTTCTGGAATCAATAATCTGGTTGAATGTTGCTGAACAAACTTCATACCTTAAGTCACCAACAGAGACAAAACAAGCCTGAGGGCACCATTTGTCGGATAACATGTAAAACTCAACACCACTACCATCGGCAAAATCAACATCGGCGGCAAACTCATAGCCCTTCTCAATCCTTACTCCGTCACGATCTTCAACCGTATAATTTTGAGTTTTACTTAAAAACTCACCTAATTTCTCCTCATCCAAACCGGCCTGCTCCAATAATCCCTGAAACCCTTGCGTCTGCACAACAGCAGTATGATAAACACTATTCGGATCCTCAGGATCCATCGCCAGAGCAGCCTTTTTCGCCTCAGCATTAAATTTCATTAAATCACGAACAAAATTCTCATTGAAAACCTCTGCAGCCTCACCCGTAAGTTCCGGCAGCTTTTCTTTCTCGGCTTGACTCGACTGATTACGCTCAACAACTCTATCGATAACCTCCGATCTTGGTGAACTCTCAGATCCTTCAGGAGGAGGTGGCAATTCTGAAGGTGTTGGAACATCAATCTTAGGAGGAATTTCAACAGCCTGAGTGACGGCCGCTTCCTCGGCAATCGGGGCTCCTTCATCCCTATACAAACTTGCTTCAGCAATATCAACTTGTCTGGAAGATAAAAGCTTCTTCAAAACCCTGCGCACCACCCCCGAACTCCTCGCAGGCACCCCGCCGATCGGGACTTGTTCAGGCTGCGGAGGCTCCGTATTCATAGAGTCCCCTGCAGTAAAAAATCTTTCTCTAAGATCCTCCTCAACTTTATCCTCAGCGCTCAAATGAACAGGTGGTTGATCTTCATCTTCAACAACTTCAGCACCATCAGAAACTTCCCCCGCAATCTCCCTAAGCGCAACCTCTTGCTCAGCCTTTTCAGAAGCTTCATCACTCTTTGGCCCAGGGATTGCATCGCCAACAGACGGCTCGACATCAGGCCCCAAGCCACCGGAGAGCTCCCCAATCTTTGCATTAACGGCATCCAAAATCTTTTGATGCTGAGCTTGCAAAAACTCAAAATAAACAGGGAAATTAGGATTCTCTTTTTTCAAAACACCTCCAACAAGATTTCTCAAATGATCAAGCGGCAATTCATATAAAGAACTAATCCGCTCAGGATCATCATTACATTCGTTCATAGCCTTTTCAAGCTCCTCTTTTTTAAGCTCCAATGCCTTCAACTCCTTCTCATTATAACTTTGGGCCGTTCTAAGTATGGACTCAATTTCATCATCAACACCCCGCAAATTGCTTTCAAGCTGCGCTTTAAACCCTTCCTCAACCTGATCAGTCACACGAACTTTCCGCACATTTTCCACTTTTTCCGATTCTCCATCAGTTTCCACAACAGCAACAAGACCTCGAGGCAAACACATATCAGCCCTTCTATAATCGCTCAAGAGGAACAAAGACTTATCCTCGGTAGCAAAACCCTTTACATTGAATTCATAAGGCCCCTCTTTAAAAGTAGGATTTACAAGACCATAAGGACCATCATATATAGATGCAATTCTAAAATTCTCTCCGGTAGGTAGCGTTATCCTTAACCCACCAAAAACAGGAAGCCTTTTTTCTATCTTAACACCATTTGCCGTCACAATAGGCCAGGATTGTTTTTCATCTTTCAGTAATTCATTCAATTTATTTTTATCAAAAGAGTCCCATCCCTCAAAAATCGCCCGCTGCAGAAGAAAAGCTTTAAAAACAGATTCGGGATTACTCAAATCAGCATTTTCGATATTATCAAGAAGGTCTTTTTTGATTTGCTTAATACCCTGCTCAAACCCGACTCCAAGAATTTCATCTGCATCGCTCAACACTTCCGCAGCCGAACTTAGTACAGACTCTTCTGCAACTTTTGCCAGAACACGCTCAGCCTCCTCTTCCTTTTTCGCAGGAGGTAAAGCGCCAACAGGCGTATAGATTCGAGAAATACTCGGGAAAAAATTCCCCTCAGAATCAACTATCCGATCAAGAAATCCGCTTAGCGGATCCGGCTGAAGGTTTGGAGCTGCTTGCGAAACTTCATCCCAATCCGTCACAAGCTCCTTTTCCCTTGCATGAAGAGCTTCCAAATAAACACTCTTCCTCTTTTCATAAACTTCAACCATCTGACCCCATTTTTCAACAACAGAATTATCTCGAACAGGTGCATTATCAACATAATAAGAGAAAGTTGTGGCAAAATGCTCCTTCGCCAAGCCACTTGCCGTATGCCAATCATCTAAAATATAATCAGGAACATTCCATACTAAACTTACGTCACCTGGCTTATAATGCCTTTTCCTTTCCTCAATCATCTGATCATCAACATCAATTTGAGCTATCTCTTCCTTAATCTCTTCCAAACCTAATTTTGCAACCTGCAACTCGGCAACTTGAGAAATTTCATTCATCCCCTCTCTCAAGAAATCTTTAAATCCTTCATCAGCCAAAACCTGAACCTTATAACCATCACCCAAACGCCCGGTTTCAGGATCATATTTACCGTAAAAAATCAGCCCGGGAGCCCTCATCCCGAAGTTTTCCCCGGAGACAAAACCTACTTCAATCACTTTATTATACTTCGAGGAATTATGCCGAACCCACTTATGCCCTTCAAAAAAACCATACTCATCAAGATCAAACGCCTCACATTCATCATCAGTACCTACATTAAACATAATCCCATTATTACCGGCAGAAACCTCCACCCTCTCTCCAAATTCAACACTGCCGCCTTCATATACTTTCAAATCTCCATAAACAACAAACCCGCCTTCATTATTCTCGTTAACAAACGCCCACCACTTCTCCATATCAACCTTCGCCAAAGCTTCATTCAAACTCTTCCGAATATCTGCAAAAAGCAATGTCGCTCGCAGCACACTTTGCGGATCCTCGGAATCCATATTTGATAGAACATCATTCCAAATCAAATTATACTTAACAGCCTTTTCGATAAAATCTTTGTTTAGCGCCTCGGCAGCCTCCTTCGGTAATTTCGGCAATTCAACTTCCTTAAAAAATGCCAACTCCTCAAGATCAAAAGCACCTCCCTCATCAGCAGAAGCGGCAATCTTAGCTTTTTCTTTCTTCTTAAAAGGATTAAATTTGCCGGCAAAAGCTACCAACCTAGCCTTAATTCCTTTCTTTTCTTCACCGGTCTTTACACCAAAAATCTCAAAATCCTCTTTCGGTTTCTGAGGTCCCCAAGTTTTGCCATACGCCTCCTCTTCCCCTTCAAAAGCGTACTCTTCATCATTTCCCTCTTCCCCTTCAAAGGCATTCTCTTCATCATTCTCTCCCCGAACAAGCCTATCAGTCGAAGCAACAATCTTATCATCAATCCTCTCCTCTGAAGCAATTTCATTCTCATGCAACCCTCTCAAAAACTTCAAAACCCCATTCTGATCATCAAAAATCTCTCCATAATTCGTAACAAGCGTACTCAACTTAGGAAATTCTTTCAAAAAACTATAATCCGGAATCTCGGCACCCTTCAAAAAAATACGCTCCAGATTGAAACAAACCTGCAGATGTTCCAAGTCCCTATTTGGAGGATTAACAACGATGCCATCAAGCTCAAGTTGGAATACCTGAGATGCAATACTCGGATCATGTAAAATATAATGCACCACTACCAACAATTTTTCAGTAGTATCAATCCCGGCAAAAGAAATCCCTTTCTCAAAAACATCAATCGTAACACCCGCTTCCAAGATATACCTCCTGGCATCCTCCGGCAAATCCATGACATCATTAAACTTGTGCAGTGCATCTACAACATGCCTCTGCTCTTGATCATAGTGATCCTCCCAACCCCCATAAGTATTTCCCAAATAATGATCTGCACTATCGGTGATTTTTCGGAATACAGGCTGACCAAGCACATCCTTGCCGATATTATTTATTCCATCTCCGGAAAGCCCATCGTATTCCTCATCATAAGAGTCGTCATCATCATCCAAGGTATCAACGGTCTCTTCTTCCTCAAGCCAATCCCCCTCAGACCCAGGAACAAGCCCGGCCACTGCCGAGCCACCAGCACCGCCACCCAAAGAGGATGACCGCCTGCTTCCATCAACCAAAACAGCACTCGTTTCCTCCTCATCCTCAACAAAAACCTCCGCCGCAACCTCTCTACCAAAACCTCCCCTTACAGCATCAAAATCAAACTTATTCGGGATCTTATCAAATTCAATCCTTCCACCATTATCTTCGGTAAACAAAGGCTCTCCATCAGAATTCACAAGAACCGCACCATCAGCGCTGCTACTCGCCGCAACCTCCCCGGCAACACCCTTCCGCAATATCCTCGGAACACCCAAAACAACAGGAGGAAGCACACAAGCATGCCCATCTTTAACCATAGAATAAGTCACACCGCCGCCGCCGCCACCTGCGACAGCAGCTTTCGCCCTCCAAATATCGCCATATTCAACAAAATGTTTACCCAAAAATCCCTTCGGCATAACATCCGGAACCTGATCAGCCATCCCCGGAGGAACCTCCAAAGTAACCTGCCCGCCTCCTTGAATTTGAACAGGAACAGCAACCGACTCACCCGAATAAGGCATATCCGGCAAAGGCGGAACACCATGCGCCTCTATCGCAAACCCTTCACCCTGCAAATAAGCAACAGTCGATTTTTCCATAACCCCGTCATAACCATAAATAATTTTACTCGGATCCAAACCTTCCGCCGCAGCCATCGCCTGAACCTCATGCAAACCCGCCTTGTTAAGAGATAACCCTCCATCAATTCCAAGAACACTCGAACCCAAAAATCCCGCCAAACTGAACCCTCCTCCAAATCCCGCACCATATAAAAAAGCCTTCCCCGCCTCTCGCAATCTTGTCATATTCAAATCGGAACCCTTCACTTTCAGCATCTTATTGATCTCCTTGCGAGCAACATTCTTGGCCTTCCGCAAATCTTCCTTAAACCTATCTTCCTTCCCAACATAATCACTCCCACGATTCTCCAAAAGAAGCTTTTTAACCTTGGTAATAGCCTTCAAAAGATCCGTCCTTTCCTGCTCAACAGATTTATTATCGGAAAAACTAATCAAATCAACCCCTTTCTTCATGCTCATCTCGTTTCTAACCTCAATCTCCGCAATTCTTGTAAGAACCTCAGCCTCGCTAGAAATATCATTAATATCCAAACTAGCAATAAGCGACTTTACCGACTTTTTCTCCCCCGAAAGCGCACCAACCCCCAGCGCCTCTCTCCTGGAAACCATCGCATCCTGCCTCTTAACATGCTTATCCATATGAAGAGCGCTCAGACCTCCACCCGCCAAAACACCCGCCCCTACAGCAAGCACTCCCCCCGGAACAGCAGGAGCCATAACAGTAGCCGCAAGCAGTCTCGCCGACTTCCCAAAAGCCAAATTATAAACAAAATTAGTAGCCCCGTAAGCCAAAATACCAACAGATGGCGGACTCACAAAATACCTCGCAATCGCATTGTTTTTCCCCAGTCGCTGCAGCTTATTCGTAAGCCAACTCCCCGCCTTATCAGCCCAAGATTTATCCCTCACCTCCGAATGAACATCAACATTAAGCGCCCTCCCCAGCTTAAGAGTCAGCCTAAAATTTTCAATATCAATTCGATCCAAACCTTCAGCATGCCTATACCGAAGATCCTTTAATTTTTCCGTCAAATTCGTAGCCATCGCCTCATCATCAGAATCCCGAAGATGTTCACGCCTGATCTGAGCAATAAGCGCCTGTGACCTGGCCCTGAAAGACCTCTCATTACCGTCCCGCAAATACCCAATCGCCAAATCATTAAGCTCCCTAAGCGTCGCGCCTTCATTTACCTCGCAAACAAAC
>JAHIUS010000038.1 GCA_018816885.1 Patescibacteria group bacterium
CATCTTTTTTCACGTTTTTCGAACCGCATGCACAAGCCTTTTTTTAGACATATAAACTTTTGTAAAAAGATAAACTCCATTTATCAGCTTACACAAGCCCTTAACAAACTAAAACAGCAGACGTTTTTTCCCTATATCCCCTAACAATCAACTTCGTAAAAATAGGTTGAGCACACGACGAACTTTCGAACATTTGGGTCTCGAGGGCCCCAAATGCGAGAAAGAGAAGTTAAGCGAAACCTATTTTTACGAAAACCCCGGGGTCCCCGTTCTGGACTGAGCGAAGCGAGGGAAGAATGGGGTGGTCCTTGTGGGGGAGCTCGCGAGGGGGACACCTCCCCCCTTCGCGCTACTTAACGCTTCTCAAGCTCCAAACACCTCTTAAGCGCCGCAATCGCAACCTCGATCTGTTTTTTGTCAGGCTCCTTGGTAGTGATTTTCTGGAAAGCTAAACCTGGCGCAATAAAAGCTTTCATAAAAAAGCTCTCCATATATTTGGCACTCAGCTTGAGAACCTCATAAGAAATTCCGGCAATCACAGGAAGTACCGCAACCCTGATCAAAAACTTTGAATAAAAATCCTCGGGAGTAGGAATAACGGTATAAACCAAAATACTGATAAAAATCACAATCAAAATAAAGCTGGTCCCGCACCTCGGATGGAAACGAGTACACTTGGCCGCATTATCGGGAGTTAGGTCTTTCTCAAGCTCATAAGCCCAAACAGACTTATGCTCGGCTCCATGATAAGCGAAAACCTTCTTGATATCCGGAATCAGACTGATAAGAAGCAGGTAAACAATGAAAAACGAAGTCTTTATAACCCCATCAACAATATTAAAAGCCCAAAAATGCTCATCCAAAAAAGCCCACTTATTGCTCCCCATTTCAGCCAGCCACAACGGAAGAAATTTGAATAAAAAAAGCGCAAACCCAAACACCGCGACAAAATACAAAATCGACCCGAGTAGCATAAGAACCTCAACCCAAGCGGCACGCTCTTTTTTCACATGATCCTTCTCGCCTGCAACGAACTCATCACTCGAAATATTCAAAGCCTTAACCCCGATATACATAGACTCGACCAAATGAACCATCCCGCGAATAATCGGCAGCCCGAGGACACGAACTCTTTTGGTAATGCTGATATACTTCCGGTCCTGAACCTTAATCCGCCCATCATCCTTACGAACCGCAACAGCAAAATGTTCCGGAGACCGCATCATAACCCCCTCGATAACAGCTTGCCCGCCTATCGCAAAATCGATTTTTTTGTTTTTAGTCATAGCGAGCTACATCTTAGAGCAGAAATACAGGATCTTCAATCGAAATAAGTTTTAGCGAGCTCTATTCGTTCATTTTCAGTATCTTTGAGTGTGCCAACTATAGCTCCATATTGAGTATAAATATACCAAAATTTCCTCCAGGTGTCCTGATTTTGATCAAAATTCCCTATGAAATGGTCTATGAGTGCTTGAGCACAAAAACCACTCTTAACGAAAGAATGCCCCAAAAGCTTAACAAGCTTTGGGGTGTTATACAGGAAAAACTTTTCAATAATCTGTGCATTGTTTTTGGATTCCAAATAAAACCGTTGAAACTCTTCAAGGGCAAGAGCCCTTAACAATAATTTTTTATCCACTGCCACTATATCTTCCTCATCAATAACTTCAAAAACAACAGAGTCTTCCGGATTCTGCAAATCATCTTCGCTAATATTAATGCCACCGGCCAATTTAAGACTCTTCTTAAATAAAAAGTCGTAAAACATATGGCCTTCCAGCAATCGCTCATCCAAAAAGCTAGCCACGATGCCTTTTAAATAATTCATTGAGCCAAAACGCTGGAATATTTCTTCAAAACATACGGGGTCGTAATCAAACACCAAGGCAATAATAGGCGAGACAATTTTCTCAAACCTCTCACTAGCCTCAACATTTTCCGCCGAACTTTCAGGCGCATCCAAACTCATAAATATTTTTTTAAAATTCGAGGGCGAATAGTGACAGGAAATCATCGAAATGTCAACCTGGTGAGTTGTTGGATTTGCCAACAAGCCAAAAACACCATAAAATCGTACCAGATAAACCAAAAAAACATGAAAAGCAAAAAAGATTTCTTTCAAAGTCCGATATTGAGCTTAGCACTCATTTTGGTTATCGGCTCCATCTTGATTTTCTCAATAATTCCGGGCCTCAACAGTTTGAAAGACCTGGATAAAACGGATTACTTCATCATCAACGGACAAGAAAGTATAGGGTCCGCATATGAGGTTTCCAAGCTCTTAAATACCATGAACGCAACCAATGTAGAGAAGACCGTACTCGTCGGCAGCCCTGAGCAGATTTTGAACTATCAAGGGCAGGAAGGGTTCTCGAATGTGGATGCAAATAATGACGAAATCGTGTCAATTGCCAATAAATATGACAAAAGATTTTACGCATTTTGTGCAGTCGATCCGGATGACCCGCAGAAGTTGACCAAGCTGCAGGATTGTCTTGCGGATGGAGGTGATGGGATCAAGCTTTACACGGGTCATAGCCATTTTTATACGGATCCGCTTGATGATGAAAAGATGCTTGAAATCTATGAGTATGCACAGGATGAGAATGTGCCGGTAATAATGCATGTGAACATCGCTTATTACCTGGATGAATTTGAGAATGTGATGACTCTTTATCCTGACATGAAGGTTGTTTGTTCGCACTTTTGTTTGTCTTCAAAAAATATCCCACAGCTGACAGAACTGCTTGAAAATTACGAGAACCTTTTTGTTGACATAGGGTTTGGATATAAAGCTTATTTAATTGAAGGTCTTGAGAGGATCTCCGAGAACATAGATGTTTACAAAGAACTTTTCGCATACTACGGCGACAGATTTGTTTTCGGTACAACGGCGGTGGCAAGCAGCGACTCCGAAAAAACGGAAGAATGTTTAACGGAAATTTATCAAGCCTACAGGAATCTTTTGGAGCGGGAAGTTTACACTACAACCTATATAGAAGGCGAATTAAACGGTCTTGCTCTACCGGATGAAACATTGAAAAAAGTTTATTTCCAAAACTGGGAAGAGTTCATGAAGTAGGATTATCGTGAAGTCCCAAAAAATTCACTACCCGGTACATCGGGTTGCGTATTGACTTGGGGCTGGGTGCTTTGCACTTGTTGAGACTCCTGTTGTTGACTGTTTACTGTAGACTGTTCACTTACTTGGGGCTGAGTACTTGGCACTTGAGTTTCAGGTTGTAGGCTGTTGACTGTTGGTGGCTCACTTACTTGGGACTGAGTACTTGGCGCTTGAGTTTCAGGTTGTAGGCTGTTGACTGTTGGTGGCTCACTTACTTGAGGCTGAGTACTTGGCGCTTGAGTTTCAGGTTGTTGACTATTTACTGTAGGCTGTTCACTTGCTTGGGTCTCGTGCTGCAGGCTATCCCCGTTTTCATATTGGTTCTGAATGTCCGGATTCTGTGAATCCTTGCCGTCTTGATCCTGCTGAGCCTGGATTTGCTCCATCTTATGCTGCCTGAGCTCTTCTTCCGTCATGTCGTGGATAGGGATAACAACCTTTTCATTATCTTTATCGAAAACAAGAGTGCGAATAGGGAAAGGAATACTGATTCCGGCTTCATCAAGTGCAGCTTTAAGCAGCTGAATAATTTCAGATTTAATTTCTATCCATCGGTCTTTTGATTGGACCCAAAATCTAACTTTAAAATTAATAGAGCTATCGGAAAACTCATCAAGAACAACAGCAGGAACCGGATGCTGTACAACTCTAGGGTGATTATGAAGAACGGAAAGCATTACATTGGTAGCTTTTTTCAAGTCTGTTCTGTATTCAACCCCAACGGGGACTTCAATCCGTCTAAAAGGATTGGTTGTATAGCTGGTTACCGGATTTGTATAGAGATCAGCGTTCGGAACTATAATTTTGGTGCCATCAAGAGCTTTAAGGATTGTTGCTCTGGCCTGTATCTCCTTAACTTTCCCAAGGGTTCCATTTACTTCTATAAAATCTCCAATAGCAAACTGTCTGGTCGCGAGAAGAATAACTCCGGCAATAAAGTTTGTAATTATGTCCTGAAGTGCAAAACCGATTCCGAAACCAACAGCAGCAATAATTACTGTAAGATCAATGCCTCCAATCTTGAGTCCGATAGTAAGACCCACGCCGAGAACAGCCGCGTAGGTCGATCTTCCAATAAGAATTAAAACTTCCTCATGTTCATCTCCCATCTTGTCAGCCACTCTGTCTACAACAATCTTTTTGAGCATTTTCGCGAAATAAACCGAGAAAAGCACAACAATAATTGCAGCAACCCAGTTATCCAGACTATTCCACATAAATGAAATGAACTCTGTCACAGCAGCCTCACTCTGTTCCGCAGTTTCCGACCCCTTGTTTGTAAGGGAAGCAGCTTTAGCTATAGGTATTAGGAAATTCAGCATATCTTTGATTTTTGATTTTTGATCTAAAAAACATCACCAAATTATACCAGATACGGCCTCGAGAAGCAATGCTTTGGAGTCTCAAGCGTCAAGTGCCAAGTGCCAAGTAGGTGGTATTTCTGCTTCGCAGAAACGCTATTTTAGAAGAGGAAAAGCTTTATTTGCGAGAGCGAAAACGTCATCTAAATTGTCGGAATTCAGAATCTGCCCACCCATAATCAACCTGTATCCATCTTCAGTAGGGGTACTACAGCGCCATTTTTTATCAGCTAAAGTCAACTCGAGCTTTAAACCGCCTTGCCGAATCAAAGTAGTGATTTTGCCATGAGCATCATTAAGAACTGCCCAAGTATTTCCATTGCGGTCATGGTGTCCGTCAAAAGCAACCTGAGAATTAACAGATTCAAATAATGTATCTAAATCATGATTGTCCGGGACATATTCATTAATCGACTCACCTTCAGCAGAAAAAAGTTCCCAATATCTTTCCGTGACATGTTTTTGTGCAATATAAACCCAGTCACTTCTGTAAAGAGTAGCTCCCATACCTACAAATTCAAGCTGCCAGCAAGCCCCAAATTGATCCGTAAAAAACCAGGGGCGAGGATTAACGTGTTCAAGTTCAGGGGTTTCAGGAGGCGCAACCATAAATTAAATTAATTACAGGAATGTAATTAACCAGAGCAGCCTTCAATAAAAAGCCTACTGCATTCCGCTTCCGGCCGGATCTCTGTGCGATCTCATTAAGGCAGAAGCTTCTTCAGTTCTTCTTCTAGTTTCAGCCATTTCCCTTGGAAGATCCGCTTGCATCTCTTCGATCTCTGTTAACATAGCATCAATTTCATCCCAAGAATCTCCAGGCAGTGGGCTAGTCAAGTCAGCAGATTCCTCAGTACGTGTTGTAGCATCATCTAGAAACTCTTCGACCTCATCGATCAAGTCGTCTTTATTTGGTTTTTCAGTACTCATGATTTTTAAAGTTAAATTATCTGCGTTCAACTCGTCTCCCCAGCGCGCCCCAATGGTTTCTTTCTAGTTGGCGTAACTTTCTATGCATCTGATCTATTTCAGCATCCACTTCAGTCCCCCTTTGCCGAACTTCTCCCAGAAGCGCCTTTGCTTCAGCCGTCTTCCTGTCAAATTCACTGCCTCCTTCAGCATCTGCACAACGATTTTCAAGTGCCATAATAATTTTCTTTAAAAAATACAAAAAATCATACCAACCTCCCTCAAAAACGCAATCAAGCCGGCTAGCAAAAACCAAATAATTATTGTAAAGTAACAAAGCAAAATCTTTAACAAAAACCAAAAATGGAAATCTTTACAGCATTATTCATGCCGGGAATAATTTTCCTGGTAATCCTGTTAGTCGCAATCATTAAGCAGGTACAGGAATACGAAAGGGGAGTCACCTTCACGATGGGTAAGTACACCGGTACCAAGAAGCCGGGTTGGCGCATAGTCATTCCGGTCTTTCAGGCAATGCAGAAGGTTGATCTCAGGCTCAAGGCGGTAGACGTTCCGAACCAAGAGGCCATCACGAAAGACAATATTTCCGTTCAGATCAACGCAGTTATTTATTATGAAGTAAAAGAGGCGGAAAAAGCGATAATTCAGGTAGAAAACTTCAAGTATGCAACCTCCCAGCTCGCGCAAACTACTATGAGAAATATAGTAGGTGAAATAACACTCGATCATCTTCTTCAGAACCGTGATGAAGTTTCCAGGAAAATCCAGGGGATCGTGGAAGAAGCAACAAACCCATGGGGAATAAGCGTGCAAAACGTAGAACTCAAAGACATAGTTCTTCCGGAAAACATGAAGAGAACAATAGCAAAAGAAGCCGAAGCGGAACGAGAGAGAAGAGCCGTAATAATCAAGGCTGAAGGTGAAGTCCAGGCCGCCGACAACATGGCCAAAGCCGCAAAAACCTTAGCAACAGCACCTGGAGCACTTCACTTGAGAACACTTCAATCAATCAACGACCTTTCTTCAGATCAATCCAATACGACAATATGGATGATTCCGGTTGAAGGACTCGAAGCGCTCAAATCAATCGCTATGCAAAAACAATGAAGATCTACGGAGTTGTGGGCCACCCAGTATCTCAATCGCTCTCACCGGTGATTCATAACGCCGCGTTTGAGCATCTTGAGATAGACGCCGAGTATCGCGCGTTCGATGTTCGTCCCGGCGATATCGGTGCTTTCGTGAAGATTCTCGCCCGCGAAGGTATCTGGGGGCTCAGTGTAACAATGCCTCATAAGGAGGGGATCATGCCTTTTTTGGATGAAATCGATGATATTGCGCGGGAAATCGGTGCGGTAAATACCGTGTATCTCGAGAACAATAAGTATATCGGTACAAACTATGATTGGATCGGAATAAAAGAACCATTGGGAGATGTTAAAGGTAAAAAAATCTTGATTCTCGGAGCCGGAGGAGCGGCGCAAGCAGCCTGTTATGCCTTAAAGGACTCCAAAGTGATGATCTGGAACAGAACTTATGAAAAAGCCCGAGAACTGGCGGGCAAATGGGATTTTGAAGCACTGAAAGACCAAAAACAGGCAGAAATAATCATAAACTGCACATCAGTCGGGTTCGATAATCCGGGAAAATCACCGGCAGATCCGAAGATCTTCAGGGGAGCGGAAGTAGCTTACGACATCGTTTACGGCCCGGAAGAAACCAAATTCCTCCGCGACGCCAAAGAAGCGGGAGTGCCAAAAATAATCTCAGGAGAGCAAATGCTTCTTCATCAAGGATACGCCGCATTCGAGAAGTGGACGGGGGAGAAGGCGCCGAGGGAGGTTATGCGAAAATCATTCCACTTGGTACTGGGTACTTGAGACTTGGTACTAATTCTTCTCCAAAAACTCCTTCCCACCCTCATCCTTCTCCAAAGAAAGCACATCTTTCTCGGTAATCTCTTCAGGTTTCTCAGGCTCAGTATCTTGACCGTATTTCACATATTTACTCAAAAAATCCACCCCATAACTGTCATAAACGAACCTGTAACCCATACCGGTAAGCCCGTTAAACAGCCCGAGAACCATCCAAATAACAGGTAAAGCCGCAAAAAGCAGGATAGTTGGATTTTGACCAAAAATTTGATAAAGAATAAAATTCACCGCACTCGCAAAAACGAGACCAAGCGTCGCTCCATAAACACCCAAAAGAGCATATTTGACGTCCGATAAAATTTCCAAAATCAAATAACTCGCCATGACACTGATCAAGATCTGTATAGCGGCAACATACCCCATCATCTCGGTGCTCAACCCGGAAACAATAATGTAAACAGGTGCAGAAAAGACAAGAATAACAATATTCGCAATAAAAACCTGGTAAACAGCAGAAAACAGCGTCGCGTATTTCTTCCGATCAGTAAGTCCGATCAAAAAAGTACTCACAACATTCGCAAGACAGGAACTCAAAAACACAACCACCATAAAAATAAAGATAACAAGCGGATTCAAGGCCATACCAGAACCTTCCTCACCGGCCAAAGGCGAAAGAAGAGAACTCCCCAAAAAGACCGCAATCAGAAGAACGGCAGTTCCCATCGTGCCTCCCGCAAGCCCGGCAAGCGCCCGAAAAATCAAAGTCAAAAACGAGACCTTTTTAGGCCCGAAATCGGTAGTTGCATCATTCATTTTAATTTTTGTTTAAGTAACTTCTCAGATTTTAGCAAAATAATGCCCGCGGCAGCAACAATACAAGCATCCGCGAAATTGAAAATCGGCCATTTCCAGATAGAAATATAATCAATCACAAATCCGTGAATCAGCCGATCAAAAAGATTCCCAAGCGCCCCGCCAACAACAAGCCCAACCAAAATTGAATTCAATCTCTTCGAGAGATCGAAATATTTAGAGACCGCAACAGCCCCAATAACAAGAAGCACTAAGGTCATCAAAATAGATCCCCAGACCGGAACCGGCAGCCCAAACGCAATCCCGAAATTCTCACCGTAAATAAGCGAAACCCCAGGCATAAGTTCATAATTAATCCCCTGCAGCTGCCACTTAAGCACCTGATCGATAATGTAAACGGATATCGCTATCTTAGTTGTGTTGATCCAGAAGGAGGTTTTGCTCATGGGTTGACTGTTTAGTTAGTAGAAAACATTGATCTTATTTAGCATTTATGCTAACATTTAAGCAGAAAGAGCTTTCGGCCGAGGTTCATAAGCCTCCATCTGGCGGAAGGTTTTTTCTCATTTACCATGTGGAAATACTGAAATAAGATATTTCTGGCCATTTTTTTTATTTTCTTTAAACTTCCGAATAATTTGTGCCAGATAATTTATTAGCTTTTACTTGACAAGCTTTTATAGTCTCCATGCCCAAATCCTATCATTAATTCAAGGTCTCCCCAAAATTAAAAACCAAACTCAGCCTACTGACTGTAGACAAATAAAACATCATCATCTTTCTCGATCTTGCCACCGGTTTTTTTGTAGAGTTTCATTGCTGCAGTATTGTTTTTATTTGTCATAACGAAAACCTCATGACATAACCGCTTTTTTGCAATTTTCTTGAGCTCTTTAATTAATTGTGTGCCGACTCCTTGCTTCTGGAATTTTTCAAAAACATCAATCGAATAAAGAAATATCTTTGATCGATTAGCTTTTAAACCTTCTATAATATAAGCATACAGAAACCCTGTAGGTTCAGAATCATAAAAAGAAATGAGTAAAATATTGTTGTTGTTATCAAAAAAACGCTGATTTAAGGTGACGTCACATTCTCCAGCTTTAGCGAAGAGAGATTTTATTAAGTCAGGGTCGAATTTTTGGATGTGTTTAATTTGCATCAGACAAGGCGGCTGGTATTTATTGATTTTACAGGGTTATAAGTCTTCGGCCAATTCAATTAAAACCCATACTTTTCATGAAATCGTTCGGCAAGAATAGGATCATACCCCAAAACCCCACCATCAACATCATCAACTCGAGGCCAAGGCTCGCCGCTGTCGTCTACAACACTCATGAGCCGAGCCTTTCTCCCTGACAAAAGTTTTAAAAGAGGCAGAGAAGCGGAATCTAGAACCCAGCTATTGTCATCAGGTGTATCATCTCTCGATTTTTCAGGTCCAGCCATCCATAATAAGATTAAAAATTATTCACCCTCAAGCTCAATAAGATCATTCATAACAGGGTCATATGCCAACTCACTGCTTAGTTCTCCTCCGGCAAAAACACATGTAGATTTCCAATCAGTATGTGCAACTCTTCCGACAGACTGTGCTATATTAGCTCGACGTTGCCTTAGAGCTTTCAACAAACGCATTGAATCAGATCCATTAAATTGAGAGTCCTCACTTGGATCTTCATTTCGCAGTCTTTCAGGTCCAGCCATATTAATTGAGGTTAAATTCTAATTAAACTTTTACCACAAGAATTCCAAGATATGCAATCTGCAATTTTTGATTTATGATTTTTAATTTATGATCTACTATAGCCACACACCATCAGCCATAAGCCACACGCCATCAAAAAACCCTACCGCCAATTCGACCAACTACTCCTGATAACCGTCTTCGCGCTCGTGGTTTTCGGAATAATTATGATTACAAGCATCGGAGTGCCGAAGTCCATCCAACTTTCAGCACCCGACGTTGCTTATCCCAACTGTTCAGACCCGGCGGTGGACTGTTACCTCATGCTTAAGAACCATCTCGTCAGAGTAATTCTCAGCATTGGAGCTTTTCTTGCCTGCCTAAAAATCAACTACAGATTCTGGGATAAAACAGCTCCGGTACTTTACTTCATATCGATGGGACTTCTCATAACGGTACTGATATTCGGAGCGGACAACAACACATTTGCCAAGAGCTGGATCAACATTCAGTACATCCCGTTCCTTAACTCAATACAGCCTGCGGAAGTGGCCAAATTCGGGCTCGTCGTATACCTCGCAGGGTGGTTTACCAAAAAGATGGAAACGAGAGACGGCCTTGATGACTGGAAAGACGGATTTTTTGCGTTTGCGGTAATCGCGGGGATAGTGGTGTTACCGGTAATTCTTCAGCCCGACCTCGGGTCAACATTGGTGTTGGTTTCGATAGCAACGTGTATGTATTTCCTGGCCGGAGCGCCGATCAAGCATTTTGCCGTAGGTGGTTTGATCACATTAATTTTCGCGTTGGGAGCGATTGGAAGTCAGGATTATCTTCAGAATAGATTTAAAGCTTTCATGTTCCCGGGCGAAAACTGCAGTGAAGACTACTGCTGGCAGTCCGAACAGGCCAAAATAGCGATAGGAAGCGGAGGATTGTGGGGGAAAGGTCTTACGCAGGGTATTCAGAAATCATATTGGCTTCCTCAAGCTTCGGACGACTTCATATTCGCCGCATCTGCGGAAGAGCTGGGGTTTCTCAGGATAATTTTCGTAATAATCGGATACGCAGTCATCGCATATAAAGGTTTCCAGATAGCCAACCACGCCCCGAACAGATTCTCAATGATGTTGGCGACCGGAATAACGGTTTGGGTTTCGTCGCAAGCTTTTATCAATATCCTCGTCAACATATCCTTGTTTCCGATAACAGGTATAACCCTCCCGTTCATAAGTTACGGCGGATCATCTCTCCTAACAACTATGGCCGGAATGGGTGTATTATTGAACATATCCAAATACACAACCAACCATGCGTATACTTCTAACAGGAGGCGGGACAGCAGGTCACGTTATGCCCAACCTCGCTATCGCCGCTGAACTCAGGAAGGAATTTGCGGATCATCCTCATAAGTTGAACTTCCTGTATATAGGGTCAAAAAACCGCATGGATGTAGAACTTGTACGTAAAGCTGGTATCAATTTCAAGCCCATTTTTACGGGGAAATTTCGCAGGTATTTGTCTTTGCAAAACTTCATCGACCTCTTCAAGATCCCGATTGGGGTTTTTCAGTCGATTTATCATATTCAAAAATTCAATCCCGATGTGATATTCTCAAAAGGTGGGTTTGTTGCAGTTCCTGTTTTGCTTGCAGGTTTTATTTTGAGAAAAAAAATCATAATCCACGAATCCGACACAAGTCCCGGTCTTGCGACAAAATTAACAGGGGCATTCGCCGACAAAATCCTAGTTTCACAGGAGGAAACTATCAAAAAATATCCTCGCAAAAAAAGAAAAAAAGTTGTTTGCACAGGGCTACCAATTCGCCCCGAAGTCCTCAAGGGGACCAAGCAGGCCGGTTACGAACTGACAAAATTCAGCCCGGACAAACCGGTGATTCTCGTAACGGGCGGAAGCCTGGGTGCAATGAAGATGAACGATGTCATTTGGGCCTCTTTAACAAGATTAATCCCGGATTTCCAGGTCGTCCACATCTGCGGAAAAGGCAAGTCGGCCAAAACTTTTTCCAACTTCCTCCTTCATAAACTGCAGGGAAACTACATTGAATTCGAATATGTCGACAAAGAACTCGCCGACATTTACGCCATAACGGACATCATGGTGACAAGAGCGGGCGCCAACAGCCTCGCGGAAGTGGAAGCATTGGGAATACCGGCAATCATAGTCCCGTTAGGCCAATACAGCAGGGGGGATCAAGTAGAAAACGCACAAATTTTACGCAAAAAAGACCCAGATCATTACAAGGTGATTAGGAACAAGAACTTGAACTCCAACAGATTGATAAACGCCGTACAAGAGCTTTCAAAACAAAAAAAACACCCTGCAAAAGAAGAGGCACTCAATCCAATCCGCGAAATCGTCAAAATCCTACTCTCTTACAGATGAAAATAGGCGTACAAGCCAGGCTGCTTGCCGAACCTTACACCGGAGTTGGCAGCTATACCGAGCATCTTTTCACCAAGCTCGCACAGGATCACCCGGAAGATGAGTACACTCTTTTTACCTATAAAAAAGTCACTACCACCTTCCCGAAAAACATAAAAATAAAAGTTATCCCCGAGAAAAAGTGGCTTCTCCTCGCAAGCCTCAAAAAAGGTTATTGGGAGCGATTCCAAGTCCCAAAATTCTTCAAAAATTTCGACATAATCCACCACACTTACCCCAATCTCGCTCCCGGCGGAATAGTAACAATCCATGATGTAATACCATGGAAAAACAAGAAATACCGCGCATCTCTCCGCTCAAAAACTTACTTCCACCTAGTCAAAAAAGCGCTCAAAAAAGCCGACAAAATCCTCGCCGTCTCGCAAACCACCAAAAAAGAGGCCGTCAAATACCTGGGCCTCTCACCGAAAAAAATAACTGTAACTTACGAAGCCGCAGACCCGGAATATTTGAGGCCCGCCAATAAAAACCCGATAGATCCGCCATATCTTCTGTATGTCGGAGGCTATGATGAAAGAAAAAATATCGATTACCTCATCGAAGTTTTTTCGAAAACCAAGCACCCAAATCTAAAACTCGTCCTCGCGGGAGGAAAAGTCAAAAACACCTCGCTCTACGACTCGCACAACTTGCAAAAATCATCAAAAAACGATAAAATCAATCTACTCAAAACGGGTTTTGTCTCAATAGAAGAGTTGAACGCATTATACAGAGGAGCACAGGCACTAATTAACCTGTCAAAAGAAGAAGGATTCAATCTCCCGATACTGGAAGCCGCATATGCGAAAACCCCAGCAATAACGTCCGACATAGAAGTCCATCGAGAACTGTACGGAAATAAAGTCTTGCTTCTCACTCTTAATGACCCCGAAAAAGCAGCAGAAAACCTCCGGAAATTCCTTGAAAACAAGCCCATGCAGCAGAAACTCGCCGCCACAACAAAAGAATTAAGAGAAAAGTACACCTGGGAAAAGACGGCCAAGGCAGTGCGAATAGCGTATGGCGGATAGCGGAAAATCACTCCTTCACTACATACTACTTCGTTACTTCACTAACCATGTGGCCCACTCTAATTACAATTCATGCACTCTCGCTGGCATTTGCCATCATGTCCGTATGGCTAATGATTCGCTATCTTAAGAAATATCAGTTCCCTCAATCAAAATATACCCCGTTATGGGGTTTTTTCAGGATAAAATATTTATTAATCATCTACATCCTCGGGACATTCCTCTGGAGCGTGCTTTGCACACTGGTTTTCCTGACGATAGCCTAGCAGCCCGAAGCGCAAAAACTACAAAAAAGCCGTTTCCGCGCAGCGGAAACACCAACCACTGGGTACTTGGCACTCATTACTACACACTAAACAAAATGGACTACACCAACAAACATTTCAAAGGACAGCAAAGAAACGAGCAGCTTGTGTACTTTACCCGCAAGCACTGGATGACGCTAATAGGCGTTTTGACCTATTTCGGATTAACAACGGCAGCTGTAGCAGGGCTGCTGTTTTTTGTTTTCACCGCCGACGGTTCTACGAAGGAGTTTCTGGACGACGCCAAGTGGGGAATTATGGCGGTTATGATTGCGGCGACAATGTGGTTTCACTATCTGTTTATTCGTTTTACGAACTACTTCCTCGACATTGTGATAATTACGAATTTCAGGATTATTAGGTTGGAAAAAACTTTATATTTAAAAAACAACAGGGATGTAGTTGATCTTCATGAAATTCAAGATATCAAAAAAATACAACACGGCCTTATTCCAAACATTCTGAATTATGGTAAACTCATAGTAGTTGTGCCGACGATGATAGAGCCTATGATTCTGCCGTACACACCGAGTCCCGATAAATTTTTCAGAAAAGTAAACAACGCGAAAAGAGATTATATACATCACAGACAACAGCAAAGACTCAAGGTGCTGACAGCAAGTAATCTAAGCGAACATCAGTTGCAGGAGGCACGACAAACACTAGGATTAACCTGAGAAAATGCCAATAAGACACTTCCCCGGACAAGCAGAAGGAGAAAACATAGAGTTCCTGGTGCGCAAGCATTGGATTATAGATGTAAAAGTTTCAATAATCACGCTCGCGGCTTTCGTAATTCCGGTTCTGATTTTCTTTAGCGCAGTAGTTGCTTACTGGCCCGGGTTTTTCAATAATTCCAGAGGTATAATTACCATCTTTTTTCTTCTTTACCTGCTTTTTGCTCAGCTTATTATTTATATAAAATGGTTAAATGAAGAGTTGGACCTCATAATCGTCACCAACAGACGAGTAATTAATCTTGACCAGGTGAAGTTCATGGAAAGAACGGTCTCGGAAACCAACCTCTCTCAGGTCCAGGATGTGAAAGGGATCGCAAAAGGAATAATGAGCAACATGCTCGAATATGGCGATTTGGAAATACAGACAGCGGCGGAAAAAATAATGTTCAGGATCGAGAATGTCCCGCATCCTTTTGAAACGGCTAGAAAAATCATGCATCTCCGCGATAAATCAATGGAAAAATTCGGTAATAACAATCAAATATGACAAATTTCCTGATCATATTGGCGACAATGTTTTTTCTTGCAATTATGTTGTTGGCGGCAGCCTTCAGCATTATGCGAGAATACAAGCGCAAGATGGATCTTGCCTGGGATAAGCTCGATAAATTACTCGTTTACAGAAGAGATGTAGTCCCTTATTTACTGGAAAATTCGAGGATTGATGACGGCAGATGGAAAGCTTTAAAAGATAAAAGAATAGAATTGCTGAAAAACAATATTTCAAGATCCGAAAGACTGGACTTAGAGGTTCAGCTTGGGAATGCAATTGAAGCATTGATCGCGATAGCGCGCGAACACGATGAAATCAGTAGTAATACGAATTTCCTTGAAGCGAAAAAAGACATAATGGTCGAGATAGATGAAGCGCTAAAAGCTTATGAAGAAGCCGAGAAAGAATATAATGACAAGAAAGAGAAGTTTCCTTATAGTGTGGCGGCCAGCGCGAGGCAGCGCGCACACCTGCGTAGCAGGGAAGTGCCCTTGGGGTGAAGCGATCCCCGCGCAAAAAAAAACTAACC
>JAHIUS010000039.1 GCA_018816885.1 Patescibacteria group bacterium
ACAGACTGGCGCGGCGATCCATATCTTATGACTGGAGACCGAAAAGAAGACATGCTCTCCCGCCTTGAACAATATTCTAATCAAATACAACAATGAGAAAAACAGAAATCCTCGCAATCTTCCTAACGCTGGCCTCTGTCATAGGAGCGTACATTCTTTATCCGTATCTCCCGGAACCGATGGTTTCGCATTGGAACGCGCAAGGGGAGCCTGACGGAACTATGTCGCGCTTCTGGAGTCTTGCGATGACTCCGATAGTATTCACTCTATTCACGCTGATGTTGATTTTTATCCCGCGAATCGATCCTCTCAAGAAAAACCTTGAAACATTCCGCGGATATTTCGATGGATTCATCCTGATTTTATACGCATTTTTCATACTGATTTTCGGGCAAATCATCCTGTGGAATCTTGGCACCGAGATCAGTTTCAACCTAACGATGCCGGTCGCTTTTGCAATCATGATGTTTTATATCGGGGTTATGTTAGAAAAATCAAAAATGAACTGGTTTGTTGGAATCAGAACTCCATGGACGCTAAGCAGCGAGAAAGTTTGGACTAAAACCCATAAACTTGCGGCAAAACTCTTCAAAATCGCGGCAGTAATTACCTTGATCGGGGTGTTTTTTCAGCCGCAGGCTATTTGGATTATGGTTGCGGCAATCTTGATAGCGGCCCTGTATCCTGTGATTTATTCATATTTTGCATATGTGAAGGAAAACCTTTAACCAAACATAATATGGGAATCAATGAACCCTTTGATCGGGAAAAGGCTGAAGCTGAAAACAATGAAAGATTGAAGCTTATTGATTTAGCTGAAGAAATAGCCCTGAAATTAAATCAAAATGAAACATTTGAATTGGGAATACAAGAATTAGTCGGTATTAACGCGAATTTGGTGTTTAGTGCTCCGGAAGAAGGGTATACGGAAGTGAAATTTGTACATACGGCGGGATTGACGGAAACTTTGGGCAGGGTAAAAGCGGTTCGAGAACTAATTTTTCATGTTTTGGTAAAAGCCGGCACAATCGACAATCTGCAAGATTTTATAAGAGAGATAAAGCGGGAACTGAAGATATCTCCGATAATGGAAAAAATGACAGAAAGTATAACCCGAAATATTATTGATGCCCTTCTGGATGTAGAAGAAGAAATAACGTTGGACTAGCGCAATCTTTGAAATCATGGTATAATACTAAAAATAAAAAAACACCATGAAATTCACCTCATACGGCGCAGCGCGCGAAGTTACAGGATCCAAGCATTTGATTGAAACAAACGGTAAACGCATTCTTCTCGATTGCGGAATCTTTCACGGCCGAAGAAAAGAGGCCGAAGCAAAAAACAAGAACTTTCCGTTCAAACCGGCGGATCTTGATGCCGTAATACTTTCACACGCACATATAGACCATAGCGGCAACCTGCCAAACCTGGTAAAGCAAGGCTACAACGGCCCGATTTTTTGCACAAATGCAACACTCGACCTTTGCACTCACATGTTGCTCGACAGCGCTTTTATCCAGGAAAAAGAAGCTGAATATATCAATACGAAAAGGCGCAAAAAGGGAGAAGAACAAGTAGAACCGATCTACACACAAAAAGACGCGGAAGAGTCACTCCGGTATTTTACGGGAAGAAAGCACAATGAAGAGTTCGAACCTGTTGAAGGCGTAAAGGTAGTTTTCAGAGAAGCCGGTCACATTCTCGGAGCCGCAATAGTCGAAATCCACGCCGAAAACAAAAAAATAGTCTTCACCGGCGATCTCGGGCGGAAAGGGCTTGCAGTCTTGAAAGACCCATATCAAGTCAATCAAGCCGATGTACTCATAACAGAATCAACTTACGGCGACCGACTGCACGAAGATATTCATGAAGCTCAAGAAAAACTTGCAAACATAGTTAACAAAACAATAAAAAAAGGCGGGAAACTCATAATTCCCGCATTCGCTCTCGGAAGAACACAAGAAATAGTTTACGGACTTCACCAGCTTTTCGATGAAGGCAAAATACCGCCGAACCTGCAAATATTTGTAGACAGTCCTCTAGCGGTAAATGTCACGGATGTATTCCGGAAACATCCCGAATGTTACGACCTCGAGTCTCAAGAAATCTTCACCGACAAACAAGAAGATCCGTTCGGATTTTCTCGTCTCAAATACATAACAAAAGTAGAAGAATCAAAAGCTCTAAGCCGTTATGTCGGCCCTTGCATAATTATTTCAGCGTCAGGTATGTGTGAGTTTGGACGAGTAACTCATCACTTAAAAAACAACATTGAAGATCATCGCAATACAGTACTTATAGTCGGATACATGGCTGAAAACACACTGGGTCGCAAACTCATAAACAGATTTCCGGAGGTCAACATACTTGGCAAACCTTACAAGGTAAGATGTGATGTCGAAGTAGTTGATGTTTACTCGGCCCATGCCGACCGCTCGGATCTTCTTGATTTCGCAACACACATAAAAGACCTCAAAAAAATCTTAATAGTCCATGGAGAAGAAAAATCCCAAATGGCTTACAAGGAAGCATTGAAACAAAACGGCTTCGATTGGGTCCAAATCCCAAAGCCAGGAGAAACATTTGAGATTTAGGCACAACAACATTACAATATTTTAGGATTTCAAGATTTCTAATTTCAGATTTCATAAAATATGCTTTTTCAACAAATTTTAATACTGCTTGCATGCGTCTGGCTGGTCGGAAGAATATTCGACAAGCTGAAATGGCCGCCTCTGTTCGGTGAAATCCTTGCAGGAATTATAGTCGGACCGATGATTCTCGGGATGGTAGAAGACACCGAGGCGATAAGAGTTCTCGCGGAATTCGGAATTTTCTTTCTGATGCTTCATGCCGGACTGGAAATGAACCCGAAACAACTATACAAGGCATCTCATAGATCTGTTGTTGTAGCGGCGGGAGGCGTTATGATACCGTTCTTATCAGGTTGGTGGGTATCCAGAGCGTTCGGATATGAACTTTTTGAATCGCTTTTTATAGGGGTTGGCCTATCTATTACGGCAATTGCCGTGACCGCGCGGCTTTTCAAGGATTACAACATAACCAATTCGAATATAGCCCATGTCACAATGGGCGCAGCGGTTATTGATGACATTCTCGGACTTCTGCTTTTCTCGATAGTTTTGAATATCGTTGACTTCGGGATGATAGATATAACCCAAATTTCGATCCTTACCGCCAAGATAGTGCTATTTTTCTTGTTTGTGCTTTTTTTGGGGCAAAAATGTTCAGGAAAACTCAATAAAATAATTTTCAAAGGCAATAAAGGTTTCACTTTCACGATAATAATCGGACTGCTCTTCGGGGTAATAGCGGAACTTATAGGGCTACATGTAATTATAGGAGCATTTCTTGCCGGACTTTTTATCAGGGAAGAGGTTATTGAGCCGGGACTTTATGAAAAAATAGAAGATAGAATTTACGGGCTTTCGTACAGCTTCTTAGGGCCGATATTTTTTGCGTCACTCGCTTTTCACTTGGACTTTTCAGCATTGAAGACGGCAGCTTTATTCACAATTGCAATTACTTTGGTTGCTATTATAGGGAAAATATTGGGTGCCGGAATTTGTGCCTTTAAATGCAAAATGACAAAAATCGAATCACTCGGGGTGGGGCTCGCAATGAACAGCAGAGGAGCGGTTGAATTGATTATCGCGTCAATCGGCTTGCAGAAAGGAATAATTAGCTCGGAGATTTTCTCAATTCTTGTTATAATGGCTTTCGCAACAACACTGGTATCAATTATAGGACTTAAGCCAATTTCAAATTATGTCAAAAGTAAATGAGCCAAATCAGATGGATATACTATCGTTAGATGAATGGTGGAAGAGAACGGAAAATGAGCCAAATCGATATGTAGCAGCAATCAATAATGTAGGGTTCCAAGGAACGTGGATTACGGATGATATTAAATTTGCATTATGTCATTACAGCGATCAATTCAAGAAAATGCTTGCGGGAAAAATGATGGGAGAAGAATTTGATGGAGAAAAATTTAGTGAAATCGTGGATGGAAATTTGTTGATGGCAGTAGTGAAGTTTATAAAAGGAAAAGTAAGTTCAGCTTTAATATAAAAATCCAAAAATCTAACCAAAAACAAAAATGGACGGATCAGTATTTTTCGCTCAACTTCTGAGCCCGCTTATGTTGGTCGGAGGAATCGCAATGCTTGTGAACCACAAAAAAATCCCAAAAATGATCGATGAGATCACAAAAAGCTACGCTCTGATGTTCATGGGCGGACTTTTCGGAATACTTGTTGGAACAGCAATTGTGCTTGCTCACAATGCTTGGGAAGCAAACTGGGTTGTGCTTATCACGCTTATCGGATGGGGTTTTCTTCTTAAGGGTGTATTCGTGATGATTCTTCCCGATTACATGATGGAATTGGCAAAATCTCTCAAGAAATACGAGAACTTATATGTCATCGGCGGATGCTGCTGGATGCTTATTGGCCTATTCCTGGGTTACTTCGGGTTCTTCGCGTAGAGCCTTTATAAGATCAAAATTCTTAAGCGATTCGTCAACTCTCTGAAGGAGAGCAATTTTTTCTTCTACAGAGATATTGCTTTTGCGAGCCCTTTCCAAATCGGGGATTAGTCCTTTGGGAAGCAAATCAAACTTCTTCCGGCCTTGGCCAAAGACAGGCTTAAGTCCTAGAAGTTCATAAATTGCCTTATAGACAGGTTTATAATCGTCAACCTTGATGTTTCCCCCGGCTTTTTTCAAAAGTTCATTTGCAGACCATTTTAAAGCTGCTACCAAAGAGCCGAAACTGACATCTCCAAGCCTTTTCCCCGGACCAAAGAACCTATCCCTGAACTCCATGAATTTACTCTCAATAAAAAGGAGCTTGGAAGCAGAATACATTCTTACAAAAGTTTCTTTAGCATACTGAATATGCTCCGGTTCAGGTCCGTTTGTTAAGATTGCAATAATAGATGTTGCTTGAATAGATATTTTTTCGCCAAAAGAAAGGTAAGGTTCAAACTTAAAACATCTGGCAAATTCCTTGATAAGATGAAGATTTTCTATGATTTTCGGGTCTCCCTTTTGAAGGGTCAGAATCTCCTGCATTAGGTCATAAATACGTCTGCCCATCTTAGCCTCTTTTCCGAAAGCATTAAGAAGTACAGTGTAGTCCTCAGCTCTATAAGAAGAAACTCCGGCAATTGTATCGATCCTTTCCCTCAAAAGAGGTTTAGCGGAAATTAGGACAGTCCTCCTGGCTCCCGGGTTATTGAGAGGGAGATCTGCAGCTTTAAAGATCCTAGCTTTAAAAGCTTTTTTAGATTCATTGGAGACGCCTTTCAGTGTATCAACTTGATCGAGAATTGTTTGTTGAAGCTCATACTGTCGCTCAGGACGGTTTTTCATGCTGTTCCACTTGCCAAGTAGCGTATGAACTTCTTCGATTGCAGCGCGAACATCAGCTATTTGGCCACCGATCTCACCTTTATGGGACTCTCTTGTGTGATCGATACTTCTGATCGCAGAATGAAGAGTATCGAACATTTGGAAGCTCTTTCCACCTTCCGCAACAGTAATAAGAACTTTCCCTTTGTTTTCTCCTTGATTGATTCTGATTACTCGCCAATAATTTTCTTTTAGAGGTGAAAGCCCATCAATAAAAAACTCTTTTAAACCCTCAATATCTGAAACTCCAATCTGTCTGATTATCGTAGCTGTAATCCTTCCCGGATTAACAATGCATCTTCGAATCGAATCCTCCTCTCGAAACTCTTGCCTGTCATGCTCGTCACAGAACATTTCCTGGAAAAGCTTAACTTTCGTTCGTGGTAATTTTTCAAAATCTTCAGGAGAAATAGGTCGGAAATCTTCAGAATCCAGAAGTTGATCAACCTTTGCCGCAGAAACCTCCTGAACTTTATCAACTCTTCGTGACACAGCATCTCTTCTGGAAACTTCCCCAATAGTTTGAAAATAATCCCTCACAACCTCGGGATTTCGCCCGGAAAGCTCCCAATAATTAAGAAGTTCTGAAGGGGCAGGGGTAAAACGCATAGACTGCGCAATCTCACGATCGGTATCGTAATAATCCTGAACCAGAAACAAATTGTCGTGTATTTGATCGATCATAGGAGCGAGATTCTAATACAAAACAACCAGAAAGAAAAGCAGAATTACCGGCGCAAACAAGATATTAATAATGGAATTGGCCCCGGAAAGTGTGAAGGCGCCAACTGAAACAAGCGAATAAGTATAGATAATAGCACTAAAAAAGGCTGCAGAAAGCGAAATGATGCCAAGTTTTTTAAAACCAAAAGCAAACAAAATTCCAAGAGGACAAGCCACCAGGAAATCCAAATAAGCACTGATCCACAGCCCCGCAAAAGCATCGCTCTTATCTGTTAAAATCGTCATCATCCTTTCTCCAAAAACAAAAATCAGCAAAAATAAAACAATCATATGAACAGCCTGAACCCCGCCATAATAATAGATCAGAAATTTTTTCAGATTTGAAATCATCGCATAAGGTACTATAATACGCCCGCTGAATTTAAACCATAGACTCTAGACCATAGAATTATGGAAAAACTTTATAAGAAAATCTTGGAAAAAATAGGGGAGGATCCTACGCGTCAAGGGCTTAGCAATACTCCTCAGAGGGCCGCAAAAGCCTTTAAATTTCTCACAAAAGGGTACGAAGAGAATCTGGACGAAATCATAAACGGAGCAATCTATGACATGGAAAGCAACGACATGATAATCTGCCGCGATATCGAGCTCTACTCCTTGTGCGAACACCACATGCTGCCGTTTATCGGCAAATGCCACATCGGCTACATACCTGACAAAAAGGTGATCGGCCTCTCAAAACTGGCTAGAATAGTCGACTACTTCGCCAAAAGACTCCAAATCCAAGAACGCCTCACACGAGAAATCGCCGAAGCCGTTCAAAAATACACGAATCCGATAGGTGTAGCGGTTGTAGTCGAAGCTCAGCACCTTTGCATGATGATGCGAGGCGTCGAGAAGCAAAACTCCTCCATGCAAACATCAACAATGCTCGGCCAATTCCGTAAAAGCCACGCCACAAGGCAGGAATTTCTGAGCCTCATAGCAGAAAAAAGATAAAAAACCTTTAAACCAAAAAAACATGACCAAACGAATCTTGCCGATTGTTATTCTTCTTATTGGATTGCCTCTCGCAGGTTGCGATGACGGATCAATGCCGGAAGATGAGTCGATCACTTATGATGAAGTTTTTGAGCTGATAGAAGAAGTCGATAGTCAATACACGGTACGCGGCAGCTGCGACATGGTCGGCACAGACAGCCACTGCGTCGACTACATTGGCTCGTTTTGGACAGAAGAACAAATGGAGCTCAACTGTCAGGGTGCGGGAATTTACAATACAACAACATGTCCGTACTCGGAAAACGGCGGTTGCCAAGCAACCCCGGGGACAATGACGGAAACAATAATCTGGTCTTATCAAACCGGCGGCAATCCGATCTCAGCCGAAGAGGCGGTTTACGAAGCTGCGGCATGCAATTCTCTGCAAATCAGCCAGTGGGTTTTGCCGGAGTTTTAGAGTGACTTGTGACTTATTCCTGAGGCACAAATGTTAAAGCCTTTCCTAGTTTATCTGCTCGACCGGTCCTTCCAATTCGGTGAACATAATCATCATAAGTCGCAGGAATATCGAAATTGATGACATGGCTAACGGAACTTATATCGAGCCCTCTGGCAGCAACATCTGTCGCCACCAACACTTGAATTGCATTTTTCTTGAAATCATCCAGCGCTTTTAGTCGATAATTTTGAGATTTGTTGCCATGAATCGCATTTGATCTGATACGGCGCTCATGTAAAGCTTTAACTACCTTGTTGGCCCCATGTTTAGTCCTGCAAAAAACGAGTACTTTCTCGAATTCAGGTTTTTTCAATAGTTCAATTAGTATATTTTGCTTCGCAGTTTTACCGCTGGGGACATGCACAATATCCTGCTCGATATTTGTTGGAGTCTGACGAATTTTTACAGATACTTTTATTGGATTATTCATGAATTGACGAATAAGTTCTTCAACTTTCGCTTCGAGAGTGGCTGTGAAGAAAAACGATTGTCTCTCCGTAGGCAATTTCCCGAGAATCAGTCGAATATCCTTGATAAATCCCATGTCTACCATGCGATCCGCTTCATCCAAAACGACATTATGAAAGCGGCTCAGTGAAAAAACTTTTCGATTTAACAGATCGATAATTCTCCCCGGCGTTCCAATTACAAAATTTATGGGCCGGTTGAACATTCTTTGCTGGACACGCAAATTGGTTCCGCCGATGCACAGCGCAGAAGTCAGTCCAAACCCTTTTGCAAACTCCTTAAACTCCTCATTTATCTGAAAAGCGAGTTCGCGTGTCGGTGTAACTATTAACGCCTGATGTGAACCGTTAATTAGCATTTTATTAATAAGTGGGATCAAAAAAGCCGCGGTTTTGCCGGTTCCGGTATTGGCGATACCGATAACATCTCTTCCTTCCAGTCCAACAGGGATCGTCTCGTCCTGAATAGGTGTGGGGCTCAAATATCCCTTACTCGTAATATTATTTTTAAGGCGAGAATCAATTTTAAAATCATCAAATTGATGTTTAATGGGATTGTCCGGAGTTTCAATCGAAGACTCATTGTTTGCTTTGTTAATGAGAAGATTAATATCCATAGTAGGATGGTTTCTCTTGTTTTGTTCCTGCCTGCGAGGCCGGTTATTTCGTGGGCGTTTGTACATTTTTAGGTTTGATTATGCGCTAGCGTTAATACTGACATACTTTTCTGGTTTTGTCAAACCCGCCGCATTGGAAGCCGTCTACAAAATAAAGAAATACAGGTAGACACCACAAATACTCACACCAATAAGCATCATCCAAAATGCGTATTTGAAGTATTCAAGGAAACTGATTTTTATACCGTTATGTTCGGCAAGCCCAACAACAACAAGATTACAACTTGCACCTATGATAGTTCCACTTCCACCAATACAAGCTCCCATCGCCAAAGCCCAAAACAGCGGATCCGTACCTACGCCGGTTAAAGTCCCAATATTTTTAATAATCGGAATCATGGTCGTCGCGAAAGGAATATTATCAATGAAGGCTGAAAAAATCGCCGAAGAGAAAAGAATAATCATCGCCAAAAGATCCGTATTGCTGCCGGTATGACTGACAATCGCCTCAGCCAAATAGTAGACAACCCCGGTAGCCTCCAGAGCACCAATCAGGACAAAAAGCCCGATAAAGAAGAAAATAATCGACCAATTAACATATTTTTTGAAAGCCTCTTCAGGCTCAATTTTGGTCAAAAGCAAAAGTATCATTGCACCGGAAAGAGCTATTATCCCGTTCTCAAGCCCCAAGCTTTCTTTAAAAATAAGAGCAACCACAACTGCAATAAGCACAGAACCACCTTTAATTAAGAGGGATTTATCCTGAATAAATGTCTCATTTCGCAGGTCATCCAGGGAAATCTGCACCTTTGGCTCAAGCTTCCGGCGAAAATAGAAAGTAGCAATAGCAGCCAAAAGCACAGTAATAATGGCAATAACAGGCCCCAAATTTGAAACCACTTTTACAAATGAAAATCCCGCCCGGCTCGCAATAATAATGTTGGTCATGTCTCCAAGCGGCGTAGCGGTTCCGCCAACATTGGAAAGAATTATTTCAGTCATCAAAAACGGCATAGGACTGAGCTCGTAACGCAAACAAATCGCCAAAAAAATCGGTGTCATAACCATCACCGCAGTCACATTGCTAATGAAGGCGGTAATAAAGGCGGTCAAAAGCATCAACAAAAAGAAAACAAGCTTCATATTTCCCTTCGTCCAAACAATCGTCTTCATGGCGATCTGCGTAAAAATACCTGACTTACTCGTAATCTGAACTATCACCATCATCCCGATAATCAGCGCCAAAACGTTAAAATCGATAAAACTGACCGCATGCACAAACTGATTTTCATAGCCCGCATCGACATAAACCCCCAGTAAAAAAAGCAGCAAACTGCCAAGAATCACAATTATAGCTTTATGTACCGCCTCCGAAATAATAAACCCGTAAACTAAAAGAAAAACAATTATCGCAAACAAAGCGCTCGTAGAAAGCATATATGACTATTTTAATTTTTAATAAAGTGTTTCGACAAAGCCTCTCTGATATGACGCCGATTCACGACACCGATAAGCTTGCCGCTCTTATCAACAACAGGGAGCCTGTAACTGTCATTATTTAAGGTAGTTGCAACTATCGAAATCAGCTTAGTACGCGGATTATAAAAAGGCTTTTTGGTATTCATAAAAGTTTTTATCTTCTTGTTTTTATTCTTTTCACAAAACTTCAAAAAAGTTCCCTCGGGGGAGGACTTCGCCAAATCCGGATCCTCCTTCATGTAAGGTGGAATAACCGAACTTATCAACTCGGCGATTGTAACGGTACCCAAATACTTATCATGCCCATTAACCACAAAAAGCCCATTTGTATTATTCTTCAACATCAACTCCAGAGCTTCCAACCAAGTTGCATCTCCATGGATCGTGACAAAATCAGTTTCCAGCAGGTCTTTGATGAGCATATAAAAAATGTTAAAAACACGTCAGCTACGTACTACACCCATCCTGATTTTTTGGGAAGGGATTTTTTTGGAGATCCTGGCTGGATGCTAGTCGGACCTGTATTGCTTTATGTTTTTGAAAAGAAGAAATATGTGTTAGGTTTCTCTCATATGTTTGAAAGTGAAATTATAATTTTGTGGTTAATTCCTTTGTTGATCTTCTTGTCAAGGGTTGTAGATGTGTCAATCGGGACGATCAGGATTATTTTTATTTCCCGGGGATGGAAGTTTGTTTCAGCGGGACTGGGCTTTATTGAGGTCTTCATTTGGGTCTTGGCAATCAGCCAGATCATGAAGAATCTGGATAATGTGTGGGCGTATTTTGCTTATGCCTTGGGGTTTGCCTGTGGGACTTATGTCGGAATGTTAATTGAAGAAAAAATTGCGGTTGGTACTGTTCTTTTTCAGGTCATTACAAAAAAAACCTGCGCCGAAATTAATCAAAGAACTTCATAGCTCAGACGCCAAATTGACGAGTGTTAAGGCTAGGGGTGACGACGGACCGGTGGATATTATTTACGTTGTAGCGAAAAGAAAAAAAGCTCATGAAGTTTATTTATTGATAAAAAAATACCATCCACGGGCATTTTTATCTGTTGAGGAGATTCGTGTAGTACAGGAAAGTTTGCCTTATATAAAACATTCCATTCATCATAAAGATGAGCATCATCATGATAAGGCAAATAATAAGAAGTAGCTGAACATTAATTATAAATTTCCATACATTGGTCCGCGTCTTCTGAGGAATGCTGTTCTAAGCAGTCATCATACTCCTTTTCTAGCTCTGCTGCATCTATATATGGATAAGTTGGACTCGTACTTACTATTATATCAACTACGCCATGTTTAAACGGGTCGCCTGACTCCTCTGGAGCGCCAGCCATTTGTTCCAGTTGTTCGTAATTATCAAAACAATAAAGCCCTGTCCGTGGATCATCAATCGATCCGTCACATCCGGGTGTTCCTTGAATAAATTGGATATCGGAACGTTTAATAGGCGTTCCTGGGGGCGGCACAACTTTTTCTTGCTGTTCCGGCTGTTCATTCGGCTGTTCTCGAGATGGCATGTCTACAACACCAAGCAAATCAGAAAGGAAGTCCATACCCTTATAATTTTCTTCGCTAAGATTATATCTTGATGTTAAATATTTTTCTGAGGGGCCCGCTTCCGCTATCACTAATTTTGAATCAGCGCCATAAGGCTTACTTTGCCAAGACATTATACTGAAGGAGTACGCTATTCGCTCCCCCTCACCAATATTTTGACTGGTTGATGAGGTTGAGCGTGAACCAACACGCGACTGCACATGAGCTGAATCATGCTGATCCCATCCACTTTTATCCTCAATTAAGACACCGGGATAGGGGTCGTATGATTCCCCATACTGCTCCGAATATATAGGCTGGCGTTCTCCATTTATCCATTCATGCCTGGAAATTGCAACGGATATAACCCAAGCATTATCTCCCTCTGGTAGGTTTCCTAGTACTTTTTCAAGATCCTCCATCATCATTTTTTGGAAGTCCGCCTCGTTCGCGGCTGAGTTGCCGTTTGCTTCTGCGGCGTAGGCGATGTTTTTTTGGCTTATAAAATCTTTTAAATCAGATAGTGTCTCAGAAAATTCAGGTTGTAGTGCAAGGGGGCTATCTTTTGTCGGAAGCGAAGCAAATACAGCCTGAGCTAATAGTAATCTTTCATAATCCGAAATGACTTGGTCTTCTTCAATTTTTTTCAATAATGAAAACAGCTCGTCTATTTTTTCCGCGTCTTCCTTCCCAACGCCGTTAAACTTTTCCTGACAAATCTCGTCGTATAATTGCCCTTTCATTGTATCGCAAATATTTACGCGCGCTTGCTCCTGAGAAACAAAAGGTAATAGTTCTGTTGGTGCAATAGATATTTCGTATGTCGGCAGTTTTGGGGAGTAAAGATAAAACCCGGTTATTGCTGCTAATATTATTGCGCCTATAACCAACGCCACCTTCTTTTTTGATTTTGGGAGATTGTAATCCATATATGTTTTTTTATGTATTCTATCGATAGATCATACCACAAAATAGCCCTTTTGGATAGAGCTTGGAGCTGCAAGAACAAAAAAGGATCTGGAGAGAAAGAGGATTAGTAACCTGAAAAAGTCCGCCCTCCAAATGTGAGGTGAGATTTTCTACTATGTTTTGGTGCCAGGAAAAGTATAATGTAGTATGTGCCCCTGCATTACACTGTGTTTATGAAAAAACTTAGTCTACCCAGAGCCAATGAAGCTGTTTCTGGTTTTGTTGATGGAGGAGCAAAAATGGCACTTTCATCTATTTTATCGGAAGTTGATATTGAGCAATATGTGCAAGTTAATCATCCCTCATTTTATCGGCGAGTTTTAATGGAGGGAACAATGGGTTTAGGAGATTCATACATTGAAGGAGTATGGGATAGTCCGCAAATAGATGAATTTGTTTTTCAAATCTTGTCTTCTGGCGTTTATCAGCAAGCCGCTCCCTTGTACAACATTATTGGAGAATTCAGAAGGCGTTTAATGAATTTGCAAAGTTTGGATAGATCTAATCAAGTAATTGAAGCACATTATGATTTACCCCCTGAATTTTACGAAGCCTTTTTGGGCCCAATGCGCAAATATACCTGTTTAGATTTCACAGATACTGATGATATTGAAGTGGCAGAAAGGCAAAGTATGCATAAAGTGTGTGAAAAACTTGAGTTAAAGCCAGGAGAGACAGTGATGGATATTGGTGGAGGATGGGGTGGGCCAGCTCATTTTATGGCAGAGGAATATGGTGTTTCTCCGACAATTGTTACATTATCCAAGGAACAAGCTGCTTATATCAGAGAAAGATATGGTGACCAAATAAGAGTTTTAGAATGTGATTATCGGGAAATCCCTCATGGATTAAGAGGTAGTTTTGATGCGATTTCCAATATTGGGGTTTTGGAACATGTTGGGCATAAAAATTACGCAGATTTTTTTCGTATCGCACATCAAAGTTTAAGAAGGGGTGGAAGAATATTAACCCATACTCTATATACGCCTTATGACTCTGTGGCATCAAATCCTTGGGTAGATAAACACATATTCCGAAATGGCGAAATTTCACCAAGACATATGATAGAAGGAGATATTAATGCATATTTTGAGCCTAACAGAGATTCTTCTCATCCAACATTTGAAGATATTTCTCCTCACTACCCACCAACTTTACATGCATGGAAGGATGGGCTAACAAAGGCAAAAGAGGAAGGCAGGGTTGATATAACAAAGGAAGAATTCAGAAAGTTTGTGTTTTATTTTATGCTGTATGCTGGTGCAATAAGTGCGGGACATGTAAGAGTTGGGCAATTTTTGTATAGGAAAGCAGCGTAGCCTAAGATAGTCCGCCCATACTATCAGGGTCTATCTGTTAATTGACCACTAAATAAACCACCGGCTATGCCGGTGAGAATCCTTGGCGTTATACAATTCCCGGCCTATTATTGGAGATGGGAGAGCCACCTGGAAGGTTATTAACAAATAACCTTATTCAAAATGAAGTCACAAAATCATGTTAGGTGGGAATGTAAATATCAGGTGGTAATAGTACCAAAATACAGAAAGCGAGTTCTGTACGGACAAGTGCGGGTAAAACTACGTGAAGTCCTTCGAGAACTCGCTAAGCGGAAGGGTATAGAAATCATTGAAGGGAACGTGATGCCAGATCATGTTCACATGATGCTATCAATACCTCCGAAGTACAGTGTAGCCAGTGTTGTGGATTATATGAAGGGGAAGAGTGCAATTTGGTTGCACAACGAATTTGGATCACGAAGATCGATCTTGCAAAAGAAGTTCTGGAGTACAGGGTATTTTGTACGGACGATTGGACTAGATCAAAAGATGATCGAGAAATATATTCGAGACCAGAACAAGAAGGACAAACGTGAGGATGACGATCAGCTTGATCTAGTCTGGAACTAGATTAAAGCAACCACAGCCCCTTCTAGGGGCTCTCCCTCAAGCCACGTCTTTTAGGCGTGGTCATGACTCGGAGGTGACTTGAGTGAGATTCTTAACGTCCCAGCCAGCCTTTAGTAGGCGCTTGTCGATAATCTCCTGTCGTGTTTGAGCTTCACTTTTTGTCATAGTTTATTTTTCATTAAAAATATCGACGTAGCGTCGGTAAATAAAGGAACGACCATAGTTTTTAGTCTCATCTTTTTGTTCAAGAATTCCCAACTCTACAAAACGATCAATGACTTTTTGCGCTCCTTGTCGAGTAAATCCTGTCCATTCTTGAATTACTGCGACATTAACAATAGGCAATTTAAATAGTTCAGGCATAACAGCAATAGCGCTATCAGCCGCTGTTTTACCGAGAGAGTGGATTTTCTTCATATCTTCTTCTCTAAGCGTGGTAATCTGTTTAACTGTTTCAATAGCTTGCTCTGCCACATCACTTACTCCGTCCAAAAAGAAATCTAACCACGGCTCCATTTCGCCTTCGTGGTATCCATCGAGTCTGCTGTAATAAACTTTTTGATGACGTTTAAAGTAGGAAGAAAGGAATAATACCGGCCTATCAAGTAGTTTATTTAGCCAGAGATAAAGTGTTATCAAAATTCTTCCCGTTCTGCCGTTACCATCTAAAAACGGATGGATAGTTTCAAAGTGTGCGTGAATGATGCCTGCTTTGATAATTGGTAAAAGTTCATCGCTGTCATGCAAAAATTTCTCAAGATCAGAAAGTGCATCCTTCATTTCTTCAGGTGGTGGTGGTACAAAATGAGCATTATTTGGAGCAGTTCCGCCAATCCAGTTTTGTGTTGTTCTAAAATTCCCAGGATCAGAATAATGAGACGCTCTTGCGTCTTTCATTAACTCTTTATGGATTTCTTTTAAGAATCTAAGGCTAATTGGGAAATTCTTGAGTCTCTCCAAACCATAATTGAGAGCTTTTACATAGTGTAAAATATCATCAACATCTTCCGGTAACTTTTCAGTTGTTTTTGATTCAGCCTCAATCGCATCAATCATTGTTGCTTTTGTCCCTTCAATTTGACTCGAAGAAGCTGCGTCCTTACGGATATACATAAATAGAAAAAAATCTAGATCAGGGAGAAGTTGAGTAATTCCATCAAGTTTACCTAAAAGTAGAGTCGCATTACTCGCTTTTTGGATGATTTTCGCAGAGAATTCAAACCCTTCCCTTGGAGGAAATTCCCCTGGCACAAAGGCACTATAACCCGTTGATTGTTTTTTGATCTGACCTATTTTCATGGATATTGGATTGTTTACATCTCAAATTCTATGTCAACATATTAACTGTTTTTGTTTACATTTGCAAGTCAATTGTAAACGAAATAAAAAATTCAACACGCCCCACTTTTTCGGTTCTTTTTCTTCCGACCTTTTTAGTCGCGCCGCCCGAGGCGGAGGCGGGCGGCGCGCAATATCAAACAAACTGCGGACGGCCAAAAGGAGGGGGTCTTAAGGGATGCATTTTGGCCGTCCGCTCCTTATTCAAATTTTCTCTGGAAGCTAGCTTCCAGATTCCTTAAAATAAGTCCGAACTTCTTCATAAAGACAGCTCCAAGCCTTTCACTTCCTCGCTACGCTCGTCGTTCAAGAGTTTGGAGCGGGTAACGGGAATTGAACCCGTATTTACAGATTGGCAACCTGTCGTAATAGCCATTATACGATACCCGCAAATTTGAATGTGCGGATAGAATTTATATGAAAACCCATAATTTTTCAAATACACCGCAATTCAGGGGTTGACAGTTTACGCAAAAACAGTATAATTCGTCCCCTGTAACCAAAAAATAACTTATGTTAGAAACACCTGCTATCGTAGACATTCATACAGAGGATAATAAAAACATCCAAGCTATTATGAAAGAAATTCGGACTAAAAACCTTACAAACGAAGATGATATTAGAACTCTGGTAGAGGGATATGCATTTTCATCACCTGAAACACAACAGCACATTGCCGATAGATTAGTCGATCTGTTGAAAATGGGATCTTTTGATCAACCTGAGCTAGAAGGAATTACGATGAACCTAATCTCGATACCGACTCTAATATCTAGAGTCTAAGGTCTAGAGTCTAGAGTCTACAAAGTAGCCTTATGCGACAGGTTATTCCTTCCTTGGTCATCGATTTCCATCAGCTTAACTTCCAAAGGATCACCAAGTTTAACAACATCTTCAACCTTGTTAACCCTTTCTTTGGCAAGCTGTGAAATGTGTACAAGACCATCTTTGCCCGGCATGAACTCGACAAAAGCTCCAAAGTCCATAATACGGACAACTTTCCCGTCATAAACATTTCCAACAACAGGGTCTGCGGTAAGATCCTTAATCCATTTGACAGCCTTATCGCCTTTCTCTTGATCGGGAGCGGTAACAACAACAAGACCATCATCATTGATATCGATTTCAACATCACACTCGGCAGTGATTTTATGAATGGTTTCACCACCTTTTCCGATGACGATCTTAATCTTGTCAGGGTTAATCTGAATATTGCTGATCAAAGGTGCATACTTCGATAATTCAGCTCTGGCCTCGGGAAGCGCTTCAAGCATCTTGCCCATAATGAATCCGCGGCCCTCTTTCGCCTTGGCGAGAGCTTCGCGCATGATATCAACAGTCAACCCTTTAACCTTAATATCCATCTGCAATGCTGTAATCCCGTTTTTTGTACCTGTTACTTTAAAATCCATATCTCCAGCGAAATCTTCAGCCCCCTGAATATCGGAAAGAATTATATATTTTCCACCCGGGATCAGTTTTCCTCCATCATTCTCTGTTACAAGCCCCATCGCGATTCCGGAAACAGGCTCCTTGATCGGAACACCGGCATCCATCAAGCTAAGAGTAGATCCGCAGACGGAAGCCATCGAACTTGATCCGTTACAGGTCAGAATCTCGGAAACAAGCCTCATCGTATAAGCGAACTTTTCGGTATCCGGGATCATTCGTTCAAGAGCTCTTTCGGCAAGATACCCGTGACCGATTTCTCGTCTGGAAGTTCCGCGGAGAGGTCTGGCTTCACCGACGGAATAAGGAGGGAAATTGTAATGGTGCATATATCTTCTCGTGGAATCCTGATCCATAGTGTCGATCAGCTGAGCCGCACCAGGTCCGGCCAATGTTGTGGTTGTAAGCGCCTGTGTTTCTCCTCTTTGGAAAAGCGCACTGCCGTGAGTTCTGGGTAGAATTCCGGTTTTACAACTTATAGGTCTGATTTCGTCAGGCTTTCTTCCGTCCAAACGAATACCTTTTTCAAGAATATTTGCCCGCATTCTCTTTTTCAGAGCACCATCAAGAGCTTCCTTAAGATCTTTTTTGGTGAAAATTCCTTCTTCAATTTGAGAAGCGAAATGAGAAAGCACCTTGTCTTCCAAATCATGCATTTGCTTTTTGACTTCGGTCTTCCATCCTTGAATGACATCCAAATCTTCAGGTTTAACAAACTCGGCAATGGCTCTATCGGCCTCTTCATTTACCGGTTGTTCGACATGCTCTTTTGCCTCAATTTCAACCTGAGCGGCCAGATCCTTCTGGAGCTGACAAAGCTGCTTAATGTTTTTGTGTGCCAGATCAAGAGCTTCAAGCATTTTTTCCTCGGAAACCTCATTCGCTCCCGCCTCAACCATAGTAATGGCATCCTCCGTACCGGCAACAACAAGATTCAGGTCGCCAGAGGCCTCTTGCTCATAAGTAGGATTCACAACAAACTGCCCGTCAGCCATTCCGATGCGAACAGCCGCAATCGGCCCGCCGAAAGGCATTCCGGAGATCATTAGAGCGGCGGAAGCCGCAGTAATGGCGGTAGTGCCCGGATCAACCTCCATGTCGGCGGAAAGAACGCTGCAGATAACCTGCACATCATTCCTCATCATTTTAGGGAAAAGAGGTCTAAGAGGTCTGTCGATCAATCGGGAAGTCAAAATAGCTTTATCGGAAGGTCGTCCTTCGCGTTTGATAAAACGACTTCCGGAGATTTTTCCGCTGGCATAAAACTTCTCCTCATAATCACACATAAGAGGGAAGAAGTCCGTACCTTCGCGAGCATCTCCCATAGTGGTGGTTGCAAGAACAACGGTATCACCAAGAGAAGCGACAACAGCACCGTGCGCTTGTTGAGCCAACTCACCGGTTTTCAAGGAAAAATCGCGACCGGCAAGGTCAAAAGAAACAATTTTTGGTTCCATAATAATATAGATAGTAAATAGTAGATTGCAGATAATAGAGGACAAAAACACTCCTCCGTCCAACCGCAATCAGGAAAACAGTGGAACCAAACTTAAGAAGTCGGCAAGAAGCAAATCAAAACTTATAATATATGGATTATAAGCTACAATTCACCCCTTAGCGGATCATCCGAAGAAAGGTTCCGGATATATAATTAAATTTTGAAAGAACGAAAGGCTTATTTGCGCAATTTAAGCTTAACAATAAGATCATCATAAGCATCCTTGCTCTTGCCTTTGAGGTAATTAAGCATCTTCCTTCTCTTTCCAACCATTTGAATAAGCCCCCTTCTCGAATGGTTGTCTTTTGGGTGATCTTGAAGGTGCTTGCTCAGGTCATTGATTTGCTGAGTTAAAACAGCTACTTGCACTTGTGGAGAGCCGGTATCCTTCTCGTGGATAGAGTGTTTTTTTATAACCTTTTTCTTTTTATCAGATTTCATTTTATTAATTAAAAAAATTTTACTTGCTAGTGGATTTTACTCAAAAACGGGAGGGGAATCAAGAGGAAATACGGATTTGACCGATATCGCGAATTATTGATATAGTTAACCCTCATGAAAACTTATGAAAAAAGCAGGGCGAACTTCGTAAAGATTTTATTGGTATCTGCTGCAGCTTTATTTGCTCATCAGGGGTGCAATACGCAAAGCGATGACGATAGCAGTGGAATAGTAGCGCCAAATTGCAGTGACGGAGAAGATAATGACAATGACGGATTTATAGATTTGGACGATCCGGAATGCGATTGTTTGTCCGGCAGTTGTACGAGAGGACGCATTACGGATTGGTGCGAAAGCGTGGAAGGCCTCAATGTAGATCCGTGCCAATGCCCGCAAGAAGCTCATCCGCATTGGGAATGTTCTTAAAAAAACGTTCCTAAAATTAAAAAATTCGTATTTCATTTAGAATTTGAAAATTTCAGATTTCAAGCTTAATCTACAGCCATTTCTTGATCTTGAAAAAAACCATCATAAACAGCACAACCATAATCATCACCCCTGTTATTCCCGTAAATACAAGAGGGTGCTGCGAGTAAGGCAGTTCTACATTCATTCCGTAAAGACCTGTCAAAAACGTTAAAGGCAACATAACAACCGAGAAAATTGTCAAAACTTTCATTACATTGGTGATCGTATGTGAAATAATTGACTCATTTGTTTCCTGGAGAGAAATGACAAGATCTTTCATGCTGTCGAGACTGCTCCAAATCTTCTCGATTTTGTCCACAAGATCATCGAAATAAACCTCCAGATCTTCGGGTAAAAACTTCTTATTTTTATGTTCCAGCTGAGCGATGACCGATCTTTGCGGAGCGATAATTCTTCGGAATGTAATAATATCTTTTTTGAGAACCAAAATGTCCTTCAACATATCATGCTGCTCCGTTTCGGGGCCAAAAACGCTTCTCTCGATAGAAGTAATGTTTCTACTCAGGTAATCCAACATAGGGAAGCCGTCGTCAAGCATCGCATCAATAATTTCATAAAGGAGGTACCCCGACCCTTTATCCAAATACTTCCTTCTGTCTCTAAGGCCGCCCTGACACTTATCAAAAATATCCAAAAGAGGTCTAAGTACGCCGTCGTGAATTGTGATTACATAATTTTGGCCGATAAAAATATTAACCTCTTCTGTAACCAGAGCGTTCTTTTTCTTGTCAAAATGAGGGAAATGCAGCACCAAAAAAAGATAATTGGCATACTCATCGATCTTGGATCTTTGATTTTCGGACAAACAGTCTTCAAGGTCCAACTCATGAAACTTATGTTTTTTCTTGAGTTTATCGAGAGTCTCCTTGTCGGGATTGATAATATCGGTCCATACAAGAGTCTTTAATTTAACCTGTTCTACTTTTATTTTTGTATTGGTCATAAAATGGAAGACAACCTGTTGCGGTTCCACTTTAATTTAAGATGTTCATATGGTAAAGTCAATAGCGAGCGAAAAAATACCTCGAAACAAAATTTTCTTCGGAAATATGGATTACAAAGCTGTAATTAAAGATGCTTGGCTACTTGCAAAAGACGATAGAAGGCTTTTCTGGTGGTGGACTTTTATGCCCGCACTTTTGTCGATAATTGTCGGGATCGGATATTTCGGCTATCAGGTTATGGCTTTAAGTACATCACCTGTAGTGACAAAAAACAGTGATTCCGCGAGTTTTATGATGGAGATGTTTAAGTGGATTGTAGGGTTGTTTCAGACCAATACTTCGCTTGGTATCGTGCTTATTATTGTTGCGGCTGTGATAGGGCTTCTTTATCTCGTTTATCCGACATTTTCTCGGGCTGCTTTGATTCAGTTGATTGCCAGAATTCGGAACAAGCAGGAGGTTAAGATGCTCGATGGAATTACTTATGGTGCGCTCGGGTTTCTTAAGCTTTTTGAGTACCATCTTTTGATAAAAACTTTCAGCTTCGTTGCCGTGATTACGGAAGCGCTCTTTGTTCTTAGGAATCTGGGGTGGGATGCTCTGGGAATTTTAACGATTCCGTTCATTTTATTCGGATTTTTCGGGTTTGCCGTCATGCTTTTTCTGACTTATACGGATTTTTATATCGTCATTGATGAAAAAGGCGTTATAAAATCGATCGGGGAAAGTATGAGGTTGGTTGTCAGGCAATGGAGACACACTCTTTTTATTCTGATTCTGATGATGCTTATCAGCTTGAGGATAATATTAAATATATTGCTCGTACTGTTGGTGCCGTCACTGATTTTCATTGCTGCGGGAGTGCTCGCAACTTTGACTTTTGCCAAAATAGGGATGGTAATAGGCGCAATCGTTGGATTTGCGGGGCTTTTCTTTGCGGCGTATTTAACAGGAATACTCGAAGTATTCGTAAATGCCGTTTGGGTATTCACATTCCTGGAACTCACCGAAGAAGGAGAGGTCCACGCTAGGGATAAAGGAGATGAAATTACAGCTGAGAGGACAGGATAAGAAAAACCACATAAAAAACCGAAAAAGCAAGAACCCTTTTGGTTATTGGGTCATAATCTCTTTTGTATTTAAGGTTCGGATTTCGATGTCTTTTTATCTGAAAAACAGCAATATCCAAAGCGAACGAAAAAAGAATCAACAAAGAAGCATAAATATAGATAGAAAAATTAAAAGAAACGGTAGGTGGCTCAAGGTGCCAGAATAAATATTTAGCAATTAAGAAAATCACTGTAAGATGAATGAACTGATCTATGAAAAACGGATAAGACGCACGCTTTTTATTGTAATTCAGCTCATACCAAACCTTGATTTTGTCTTGAATGAAATGCGAAGCCGCCAAAATCGCAGCAAACTGCCACATAAGAGCCTGGTCCCAATAGGGGAACAGAAGTCCGCCAGATATCGCAAATAGGATAAAAGCATGCAAAAACATACCAATATTGCTCTTCTGCTTCCAGTTTGCCAGCTTGGTGGGTTGCAGAAGGAAATCGGTCACCAGATGCCCCAAAATTAAGCTGCAGCCTATCATGAAAGCTTGGATTTAGAGTATCTTTCAGCAAAAGCCTGCTTGATCTTCTCGGCAGCTTCCGGGTTGTCGGCAAGCAGCGAATCGAAATCTTTCTTCTCCAGAGTAAAAATCTCCGATTCCTCTAGGGTTTTGGCGCCTGCGTTCCTCGGTTGACTCCCCATAAGCGCCATCTCCCCGAAAAAAGCGTTGTTTTCAAGAGTCGCTATCTCTTTTCCTTCTGTAAAAATAAGAACCTTGCCGGATTTAATAATAAACATCTTTTCGCCGAGCTCTCCCTGCTCAAAAAGCCGATAATCAACAGGGTAATACTGAAGCTGAATGTTTTTTATGAGCTCCTCACTCTCGGATTCATCAAGATTTGCAAAAAGTGGAATTTTTTGAAGGATAGGTAGGATTGAAAATTCATTCATATGTGTTTTTGTTAAGTAAAGAAAGTATACCAAACACGCGAAACATCCGATCAAGAAGGGGTTGACAGGTATTACGGAATATGTTACTATGTAGAGCAGTTAAAACCCAAATTTAACAAAAACCCAAAAATATCCATGGATACAATCAATTCCCTGTCTATGCGCGCGAAGATTGCAATTATAGTCGTATCTATATTTCTTGTAAGTCTGACGATAGGATTATTGGTTTTCGGAGGTGATTTGGTCGAAAACGATCAGTTGCATATAAATACTCTGCATAAGGTTACGCATGATATGGTTTTGACTCACGGGGAGTAAGGTTTTTGTTGCTCAAAAAAGATCGTTCCAGTATGATTACTGGCGATTTTTAATCTTCATGGCGTAGCGTAAGCGGAGCCCGAAAAACTAACATGCTCGGACAGTCGCGATTAGCGACCCATTACTAACCCGCCTGTTTATCCCGATCTCGGGGAAAGGCACCATAAGAGCACAATAAAAATGCCCAAATACAACCCTCGCAAGACCGAACAAAAGTGGCAGAAGCTTTGGGAAGAACATAATCTCTACAGAACCGACCTCAAAGACGAAACCCGCGAGAAATACTACAATCTCGTAATGTTCCCGTATCCATCAGGGGATAAAATGCATATAGGACATTGGTATAACTATGCACCGGCCGACACTTGGGGAAGATATATGAGGATGAAAGGCTACAATATCTATCAGCCTATGGGGTTCGACTCTTTCGGGCTTCCTGCGGAAAACTACGCGATAAAAGCAGGTATGCATCCTACAGAAAGCATAAAACAGAATACCGACTATATGCTCAAGCAGATGCAAGAAATGGGTGCAGCTTGGAGCTTTGAGCCTACGGTTATAACCAGTTCGCTTGAGTATTATAAGTGGACTCAGTGGGTGTTTTTGAAGCTTTATGAAAAAGGACTCGCATATAAGAAAGAAGCCCCGGTCAATTGGTGCCCAAGCTGTAAAACAGTGCTTGCGAACGAACAAGCGCAAGAGGGAGTATGCGAAAGATGCGACACGGAAGTGACAAAAAAAGATCTATCTCAATGGTTTTTCAAAATAAAAGATTACGCAGAGAAGCTACTCGATTACGAAGGTTTAGACTGGCCGAAAAAGACAGTTGCTATGCAGGAAAACTGGATAGGCAAAAGTGAAGGTGTTAATATAGATTTTCCTCTAGAAGACGGTAGTGAAACATTGACAGCTTATACAACCAGGCCGGATACGATTTACAGCGTCACTTTTATAGTAATTGCACCGGAGCATCCATTAATAAAGAAATTAGTGGAAGGTACTGAATATGAGAAGGAGATGACGGATGCTATAGAAAAAATTAATAAGCAAACATTAATAGACCGTGCATCGGAAAGCGGAAAAGACAAATTAGGAGCTTTTACCGGTAAATATGCAGTAAACCCTGCAACAGGAGAAAAAATACCTGTTTACATGGCGAATTTTGCGCTCATGTACGGAACGGGGATTGTAATGGCGGATGCACATGACCAAAGAGATTTCGAATTTGCTGCAAAATACGACATACCGCTCAAATTTGTTATTTCCGAAGACGGTAAACCGACAAACCCAAAAGATGCCGATCGAGCTTACATTGAAGACGGGATTTTATTCGATTCCGGGAAATTTTCAGGTATGAATAATCGTGAAGCTCTACCGAAAATTGCAGACTGGCTCGAAAAAAACAAAAATGGCGAAAAAACAACAAACTACAAGCTCCGCGACTGGCTCATCTCCCGCCAACGCTACTGGGGAGCACCGATCCCTATCGTTTATTGCGAAAAATGCGGCGAACAACCTGTGCCGGAAGCCGACCTTCCGATAGAGCTTCCAACAGATATAGATTTCAATCCAAAAGGCGACGGGAAATCACCGCTCAACACCTCGGAATCCTTCACGAACACAACTTGCCCGAAATGTAGCGGCCCAGCCAAGCGAGAAACCGACACGATGGACACTTTTGTTTGTTCAAGTTGGTACTATTTGCGCTATCCTTGCTCGAAGGACACAGACGAAGCACTCGATAAATCCAAACTCGACAAATGGATGCCTGTCGATATGTATATCGGAGGTCCGGAGCACGCATGTATGCATTTGATTTACGCCCGGTTCATAAATATGGTCATGCACGACCTCGGTTACGCACCGACAAAGGAACCTTTCAAAAGACTCATTCACCAAGGAATGATAACCAAAGACGGCGCCAAAATGTCCAAATCCAAAGGCAATGTCGTAAGCCCCGACGAATTCGTGAAAGAGTACGGCAGCGATGTTTTCCGAATGTACTTAATGTTCATGGGACCTTTCACAGATGGAGGAGATTGGAACGATAGGGGCATAACGGGAATTCGCAGGTTCGTCGATCGTTTCTGGACCATGATGACTGCCGAAGATAGCGAGACGTCGGAAGCTTTGGTTCACAAAACCATCAAAAAAGTCACTGCAGACATGGAAAAGCTCCAATTCAATACAGCCATAGCCGCAATTATGGAACTGACCAATCAGACACTCAAAACAGGTCTCGGCAAGGATTCAAAAATCAAGATTATCAAGCTCATTGCCCCTCTTGCCCCTCATTTGGCGGAAGAGTTGTGGGAAAAGTTGGTTGGAGACGGGAACAGCGTGTTTAATTCAGATTGGCCGGAGTACGATCCGGATCTTATTTTGGAAGAAAAAATCACTATCGCAGTCCAAGTAAACGGCAAATTACGCGGAACAATCGAAATAGATAAAGACGCATCCCCGGAAGATGTAATCGCAGCCGCAAAACAGATCGAAAACGTGAAGAACTTCACGGAAGGTAAAGAAATTGTGAAAGAGATTTATGTCCCCGGGAAGTTGGTAAGCTTGGTGGCAAAGTAGTGGTTTTTATCCTGAAAAAGAGTCGAAGTGCTATAACAGGAGCGCTCTTTTTCGAAAAAGCTCGTTGACGCAAAGATTTTAACGGTATATACTGAGTATGTGTAAAGTATATACTAATCAAAATCTCAAATGACCGCAATCATAAACATAAAAACCGACCCCAAAATCAAAGCCCAGGCACAAAAAATCGCCAAAGAACTAGGATTCAGTCTCAGTGGGATATTGAATGCTTATCTGAGGGATTTCGTTCGAACCAAGAAGGTGGAAGTGTCGCTTGAGCCGACTCATAAGCTTATAAAGACACTTAAGGAGTGCGAAAAAGAGTATGAAAGAGGGGAGTATGTTTCTTTCGATAACCTTAAAGACGCATTAAATCATTTGAATCAACTCAAGAAGAAGAAAAAGTGAAAATACAATTTTCACACAGATTTAATAAACAATACGAAAAAGCACCGGCAAAAATAAGGAGAAAATTTAATAAAAGATTAAAATTATTTATTGATAATAAAAATCATCCTTTATCATATTTCAGACAATCGGCACCCACAGCCAACTCTATTGAATCTCCGCTATCCCCGACAAATTATGCACAACAATCGTCTTGTTCAGACCTCCTTTTAGAGAGCTCACAACAAACGAAATATCTTCTCTGGTAGAAGTAACGCATTCACCGTAAGGCGAACTGTAAACAGCGGTCCAATCTTCACCATCAATTCCGGCAATTCCATCAAAACTGTAAGAAGAAATCAGCCCCGAAACATCCCCATCAAGAGAAAAGCTGTCCGCAGTATTATAAAAAGCAACCGTATAAGAACTGTTCATGTTATCATCAACAGTAACCCCACTTATCGCATAATCCCTCGCACCCTGGAAAACCGAAAGAATAGTCAAAACTGCATCGTCAAACTCAGCCTTCACAACCTGCCCTCTCCAAGCGCTCACAGAAAAAGTAGAAACAATCGCAATAATAGTTACAACAACGACAATTTCAATAAGTGTGAACCCCGCCCGATGTTTCATTTTTGTTTTTTAAAATTTTTCGGCGCCAATATAATTACGAACTCTCCTTTAGGCTTTTTCTCTTTAAAATGATCTAAAATCTCCTCTGCAGTTCCGCTCAAAAACTCCTCGTAAATCTTCGTAAGCTCGCGCGCAACCGTAATATACCTGTCCTCCATAATTTCCGCAATCTGGGAAAGAGTCTTCAGAATCCTGTGAGGTGATTCATAAAAAACAACCGTCCGATCCTCCTCGGCAAGCTCCGCAAGCAACTTTTGCCGACCTTTTTTAAGAGGTAGAAACCCCAAATAAAGGAACTTATCGGTAGGCAACCCGGAAGCCTGTAAAGCGGCCAAAAAAGCACTCGGTCCGGGGATAGGAATAACTTGGGTTCCCTCCTCTCGAGCAGCTCGAATCAAGACAAACCCGGGATCGGAAATCCCCGGCGTTCCGGCATCGGAAATAAGCGCCAAATCCTTTCCGCTACGCAGCATTTCTATGAGCTTTTCAAGCTTCGCCGGTCCCGAATGTGCATGAAAACTCTCCAGATAAGTCTGAATATTATATTTTCTCATTAAAATCCCCGCATGCCTGGTATCTTCCGCCACAATCAGGTCAACTTTCTTCAAAATCTCCACAGCCCGAAAAGTAATGTCAGAAAGGTTCCCGATAGGTGTCGCGACTGTATAGAGGGTCATTTTTTAGAAGGAGTTATTTTAGGTGGTTTATCATAGTACGGCTCCACAATATCCTCTTTTTTCATTTTAGAAAAATCCATTTCAAGCAAACTTTCCGCCAACGGCCCAGTTATTTCATCAGTTTTCAATGAATAAATAGGAATTTTTAAAATAAAAGCCAAAGTATTAACGATCGTAATTCCCACTCTAAGAGCGGTAAAAGACCCCGGCCCGCGCACAACGAACAAACCCGTTAAATCGTCAAAAGTAAGCCCTGATTCCTCAAGAGAATCTTTGAGGTAAGGAAGAAGGAGGTCGCTCTCATTCGCCTCTGCCGGCCAAGAACCCTTCTTCAGGACATTGCCGTCGCGCAAGAAAACGACCTCGGTTGTGTTGGTTGCTGTATTTATTGCGAGAGTAAGCATCACGAAGAATTGTAACCTCATTTCTTTTTAGAAAGCAACTCCGCCCTCCTCCTCTCCAGCTTCGTCAGAACCCCTCTCAAATTATCAATCAGCCGATTCAGAAGCGAAACATTATCCATGAAGTGCGGCTTTTCAAAAATCTTATTAACCACCTTAAGCGGATTCGTAAAAATATTGTCAGCCGCCGCGACTTTAATTCTTGATCCGCCTTCTAGAGGTATTTTCTTCATAATTCGTCTAAGTGGTTAATAGATACTCCCGTGTAGTAATATTTGATTATTTCTTCGAACGTACTGCCGTTTAAAGCTGCCTGCCCCGCCCCGCATCCGGACAGCCCAACCCCATGCCCGGAAAAAGCATCGGATTCACACAAAGAATCAGGTACGGGAACAAGATAAGGAGTATGAGTCCAACCCCAAACTTCCTGCGCACTTTTGGTGTAAGTTCCGTCCGTTGCATTGAAGTAAGGAGTTTTTACAAGCTCTCCCAAGTAAGTAACAACTATTCCCTCGGTAGAGTCAACGGCCGCAGCCATATTTGGCGATCTAACCTCATATCCGTAACCAAGATACTTCTGGCAAACATCCGGGTCATCATTCAAATCATAAGGCTCACTCGGAAACTTTTCATCAATTTCTATGTAATAAAGCGCATAAGTCCTAGCCAAAATCGCCATAGTCTTCAGCTTTTCCTCAGGATCACCATTAGAAACCTCGGCAATACCCTTAACATAACTTTCCAAAGGCAGCTCATTAATTACAGTATCCTCCCGAACCTCAAGAGATCCGCGAAAACGATTGTCATTCAGGCTCGTATTCCATGCCGGACGGTTTTCAAAATTATCAATCTCTATAATCACAGAGCTATTCGCAGGCACAAACGTCGGAAAAGAGTCGAAAACCCACGCAAATCCGCCACTTTTAACCTCATAATCGCCATCAAAAACAACCTCAACCTTATCGTCCTCATCAAAATTCCGAATGAGCGCATCATCCACGTACATCCCAAAATCCCCACTTGCAGTAATCACCGGATCACCTTCAAAGCTCAAAGCAACCCGAACCTCAGGTTCAATGTACCCGCTACTTTCACCTTCAACAACAGAGAATTCATAATAAAAATACCCCGGCGACAGATTTCGCCCATTGATCCGAGGCTTCAAATTAACCTTATAATCCCCGGTAGATTGCGGGGCCTCAATAGTAAATTTTATCTTCCCGGTTTCGGCAGGCTCAACCTCGGTTTCAACCAGATAATAAGCGGAAACAGAGATGTTCTTGTTTTTCACAAAACCAACAGTCAAATAGGAAGGAGTCCAATCCAAATATCCGGTATTCAAAAGCTCAACCCAGACCTCAGCTTCCTCTCCGGGATAAAATTCAGTTTTATCACTTTTGGCGGCAAACTCAGCCTGCTTGGAATCGTTGTAGACAAGGATTTCGAAGAAACTATCATCATTAATGTCCGCTTGAACAAGATCTCCGAATGCCGGTACGAAATACTCGGTATAATATCCGGCCTCCTGCGGTCCTTCCAAAATGAGATCGAAAGTTGCGGTTTCTCCGGGCTCAACCTCCTTTTCATTCATAACAGAACTCTCCCAAAGCAAACTGCCTTCATAAGGCTCTAAATGAACAGGATAATCTCCGTAATTTGCCCAGACAACATTACCCTGGTTCTCAATCTCGATCCTGACCTCGGAATCATCACCGCTTTTGAGCCGATCTGCGGCATCAACTTCTAAAACCTCATAACTAAGGTCGGGAGCTGCGGCATAAACCGGTAGATTCATGTAATTGGAAGTCTTTTTGTATCCGTTAAAAACAGGTGTCAAATCAAAAGAAGCAAATCCGGCAGCCAATCCGGAACTGATCGTAACTGTAAAACTCGCAGTCTCTCCCGGTTTTACCAAGCTTTCGTTCATTTGGGCAACGCTATCGTTGGCAACTCGATTCAAATTAATGATTTTTTCAGCCTCGTAGTCGAGATTAGCGGTCAAATAAGTGCTGCTGTTCCAGGTTTCTGTGCCGATATTTTCAATTTTAAAAATAATTTCCTCATCATCCTCGGGATCCAAGTATAAAGGCTCCCAATCATTACTCGTTGCGTAAGCGAACTCGGGCTCATCGCTATAAGCAAAAATCTCAAGAGAACTGGATACACTGGATCTCAAATAGGGGATAAGGTCATAAATATTTTCTCCGGGACAAAGAGTTGCATCAAGATCTCTGTGTCCGACAAGATTTCTGTTCGTTCTTTCGCGCATCTTGCTCGTCGCATCAACATCGATATCATGAGTGTCGGCGACATCTTTGATGAGCGCCATAAGGCTTACAAGCGCCTCGTAAGTGATGTCTTGATTCTCGTAATTTCCAAGAACGGCAATGCCGACAGTTCCGATATTATATCCTGCGGTATGGCCTGCAACAACGCCATCACCTCCATAACGGCCTTCATAGATATTCCCATACTGATCGATTATAAAGTTGTATCCGATATCTCCCCATCCGCGAGTTACGGCATGATAGTAATAGATCGCCCTAATTGCGGCCTCGGGGTTGTCCAGATTTGTATCCGTTGCGGTGTGATGGATGACGATTTTGTCGACATCCTCGGGGTACTCAAGCGCCCAAATCAGCCTCTTCCCGTCTTGATCGCTTGTTACGGTAGTCTCGATGTTGAGCTCTCTGTCGTATTCGCCTTCCCAAAGTTCGCTTTCGATTACCGAAGATTTCCCCCAGTCATCATCAATATCGGCAGGGGTTTCATCATACAGCCTGTAATTCTTATCCGCTCCCCACTCCGAGCGACTGATTATATCGAGAGAATCATTATTGAAGGTCACTCGATTCAGGTCATAATTCAGCCCTTCGAAAGTACCTTTTTGAGTAGGCTCCATAGTATCCAGATATTGGAAAGTTATATCCTTCAGGTAAGGTGTGATGCCGCTATCGTTCGTGTGCATTTCGACCTTATATTGGAAAGCATCAGATGGGTTCGTTGCTATAAAACTGTAAGAGCTTTGGAGATCCAGCCCCTTCGTTTCCGGATCGGCTTCGAGAGAAGTCCATTTGGTCCAACCGTCTTTTGATAAAGTTCTCATCGAAATTTCCGCGGAAGTATCATTTGGGATCTTTTGGTACCATTCCAGAGATACAAAATTAAAAGAAAACTCAGAATGAAACTCTTCCGAAACAAAAACCTTATCTTTTTCGTAAGCTGCTGCGAGGTTCTGGTTCGCAGCCTGAAGCTTCGAATCGAGAGTGAGTTCGATATCGTCATGGATCGTTCCAACCTTAACTTTTTCGGAAGGGAAGGTCAAAGTCGACGCAAAAAAACCTAAAAGAATCGTAAAAACAATGAAGCAGGCAAGTTTTTTCATAAAAAGTATTTTTAAATCCATAAATTATAACATTTTTTAACCTGAAATGACACCGTATTGGAATTGACAATCATGCAGCAAGATGTTGCAAAGAGCTGAATATATAGCTAGAATGCGCAACCTTCTAATATATGCAAACATGGGAAACTTCGAGATGGATAGTTCCGATGCAAAGTCATTCGAAACAGAAAAAACCTGCGAGAAAAGGCCGTTCACATCTTTTTATTCTCGCTTAAGAAATAAATTTTTCAACAAAGAAAATTGTAGAGACTTATTTGAATTACTCCTTTTGAATCCAAATAAATGGATGTTGAAATCGCAGCTTGCAAAAGAAATGGGAGTACAGCAGGGTTCAACATTGGCGGCAGGTTTGGCGGAAGCAATTGCAGAAATTGATAGGTCGTTAATGGGAACACTTAAGGTGCGAACTTGCAAAAATGGTACAGAATATAGGTTGGATATAGTGAGATTGATTGAATATTTATTATTCACTGGGATGATGGATATTCAAGAGGATGAAGACATCGGCCAAATAACGCAAGACGGCAAAATTACAGCAAGAGATCTGGATAACGATAATTACAATTTGACGAAAAAGGCAGAAGGTCTACCTGAAGATCCCCAGCTTGTTGATATGCTGGCGATAATGGTTTACGGATCTTTTGATGGAAAAGGACTGACAAGGAGCGAAATAAGGCAAGAATTAGGTATAAGCGCGAGAGATTTAACGATTTTATTAAAAAAATTGGAAGAGTTTTGTAATAGGCAAATAGATTCGATATCAAAAATGGGGCCGGAAGGAATAGAAAAACAAGCATACCGCATAAATTGGGGATGGATAGAGTCTCATGAAAAAATGGTTGATTGGTTTGTGCAAGGTGTAAGAATGCGTATGAAAAAATTGCAATTAAACAAAAATAAAGGGATATAGGAAAAAAAACTTGTTCTGACAAAACTCCATGCTAAAATGACCCCATATCATTTAGCCTTTAACAAAAAACAAAATGGCGCAAGCATTTACCGACGACAATTTTGAGGCAGAAGTTATTCAGGCAGAAAGCCTCGTACTTGTAGATTTTCATGCTGCTTGGTGCGGACCGTGCCAAATGCAAGGACCGATCATTGACGAGCTTGCAGAAGCTAATTCGGATATAAAAATAGGGAAGGTTGATGTCGACTCAGCACCTGAAACCGCTAAGAAGTATGGAGTTATGAGCATCCCGACTTTGATTTTCTTCAAAGGCGGAGAAGTTGTCGAGAAAATGTCCGGCTTGCAGCAAAGAGATAAGCTTGAAGCTAAAATTGCGGAGCTAAAGTAACAGCGCGCAGCGTAGCGGAGCGCAAAAAAAAACTACAAACAAACCGTTTTCGCGAACGCGAAAACACCACAGCGCGAGGAAGCAAAGCGATCCCCGCGCCCTCACTACAAAAAACCGTTTCGCCGAAGGCGAAACACCAATCACTTCGTACTTCACACTAAAACAAGCTCGGCTTATTTTCCTTCGCTTTCTTTAAATTCTCCTTGGTCTTAGACGCAAACTTAATATATTTCCCGCAATGCGTGCAGTCGACTCGGATAGGACTGCCGGGACTTTTTTGGCTCAAAATGCCATCGGTCTCCTCTTTACACTTCTCGCAAAAAAACTTCCCCGGCCTCTCCGCAAACTTAACCTGAGGCTTGGAAGCGGCGAGATCAGCCTGCTCCTGCGCGATCCGGTCACAAATATTGTTGTAGCGATTCGTGCTGTGCCCCTTGACCCATTGCCACTCGATTGTTAGAGGTAAGGTTAGCTTGGAAAGCTCCTCCCAAAGATCAAGATTCTTCTTCCTTTTCCAGCCGGAAGTCATCGTTTTTATAATCAAATTGGAGTCGCTCCTGACAGTTACCGGTGGAACCTCCTTGAAATTCTCGGTAACCCACGCAAGAGCCTTAACAATCGCCAACATCTCCATCCTGTTATTGGTGGTCGAGCCCTCATTGCCAAAAACCTGCCCAACCTTCTTGCGCCCTTCAAAAATAAGCGCCGCCCATCCTCCCGGACCGGGGTTGCCTTTCGAGCTACCGTCTGTGTAAATCGTTATTTGTTTCACGGGGATACTTTAAGGTGTGAGATAATTTGCGTCAACAAGCTTAAATCAATTCGAAACCGAATGGGTGCCTTAAATATGTCTCTTCGTTGGCAATTTTAATCCTTTAAACATTCTATACCCTTCTTCAAATTCACAATCATATATATCCTTAAATGATTCAATCATTATTCCGAATGCATCCCAATAAAAATACAATTTGGCTCTGTATAGCAGTTCATCATCTTTTGAACCTTTGTAATGTTTATAAACTTCTTTTACAAATTTGGGGCCATAATTCCATAAATGGGCGAAGTCTATAGCAGGATCCCCGATATGTTTATCACTGAAATCAAAAACACCTGCCAATGCGGAAAAATCGTGTTTAACAACCATGTTATCGGCATGTATATCCGCATGAATGAATACTTTTTTAACATCCTTCATGTCGAGTTTTAAGCATGTTTCGAAATATTTATCTGCAACTTTACGCTCTTGTAGTGTTAATTTTTGGCGGGCTTTTTTCTTGAAGTTTTTCTGCATACTTTTGAGCTCCTTGATGCTGTTATATTCTTTTACATGGAATTCTCGTATTTTACTTAAAGGTATGCCGTGCAGCTCATTAAGGAATTGCGCTATTTGTTTTGCGATTTTCTTCCTGTTGAATCCCGAGATTTTTTCAAAAACCCATCTCTTAAAAAGTTTCCCCTTTATGATTTTGTATCCTGCAAAAGATTTATCCTTAGCGATGTAGGTGTATTTCGGTATTTGGAGTGTTGTTTTTTCATTCAAAAAATCCATAAGACTAAGGTCGTCCTTGAAATTCTTAATATAATCCTTCGTTTTCGGGAACCTGAAAAGAATCTCGTTGTCCAAAATTATCACATCGTGATCCCAGCCGTGTGTTAGGAGCTTTGCTTTTTGAAACTTCAGCTTTGGAAAATGTTTCTGAATTAATTTTAGATAGTGCTGTTTTTTCATGGCTTGATTATAGCTTGCGCCTTGGCTTACGACAAAGCCCACTCTTTTTTAGCGGTTACGCTTCGCGGTTTCCTGTTTGGAGCTGCCTGGCTAGTCGGGTCTAGTACCCTTTAAAAAGCAGTATACAGTATGGTGAAATCGGATCAAATGATTTTCCTTACCACATAACATTTAGTGTTCCTTTTGTTTTCTGAAGTATTGAAAAGTCTAAATCAATCGTCCGACCGATTTTATCCATAGTCAAAGTTCCATTCTCATTTGAAAGCATTTTATAACCCAAACCTTCATAATATTCCTGCACGGTCGCTATATCATCTTCAGTTACCACTCTGCCAAACGCGAAATCCAACATCATCCCGTAATAATTATCCCAAAGTTTGACTTCACCATCATAAATCTCATTTAAAATCGGCATAAGTTCATTGTAAATTTCCCAACTCGTTTCGTTTATTGGCTCAACTTCCACAACACCTTCGTAATATACTTGCGCCCAATTTGTCGCGGAAACACCTCCTGACGAACTTCCGGAATCGACATAACAAAGCGGCAAAGATGTTTCCATCGCAAAGTCTATATCCCAAGCGGTTGCCGAGTAAGACGGCGTAAACGGTGACTGATTCCTAACTGGCAAATCATAATCCAAAGACGTTGCCTCGATATCATTCATCTGAACATATGCAGTCACGTCTTCCGAAGAAGTCGCACCTTCATAATCAAAAACCAAGCTCGAATCCGCAGTCGTATTGCCGTTCGCATTTAATTTAACAACGTACATATATTCTCCGGCATCATTAACAAATTCTCCGGCGGAAGCGATAATCGCAACCCCCTGATCTTCTGTCATCACAGCATCGTTTGAATAAAACGCAGTATCACCGCCAATTTGTTTCACCCATTGCAGATTGAACTCATCATCGGTTTTTATCACCAAAGAATTATATCTGCTTGTACTAGAATATTCTGTCGGAATTTCCGCATAAGCCGCGATGGCTTCATTCTCTGTTAATTCGCCGTTTTCAAAAGCGTCATAAATTTCCATAACCATATCCTCATATGTTGCATTTTTTTCATTTATATTATCATCCTGTTCCGTAAAAGCATTTACAAAAACGAATCCGCCATCGGCAGCTTGTTCAACAAGTAAGTTTTCTTTATAACTTGTCGTTTCCACAACTAGAGTTTTTGCCCATTCCAAATTGCCTTCACCATCCATTTTCACAGCCATAAGCGGCTGAGCCAGGGCAGCCTCCATATCAATCGGTAGATTCATCCCGCTTGTTGTAACGGTCGAAAAAAATCCAAACGCTATATATCCGCCATCCGAAGTTTCTTTTACAAAATCAATCTGTCCAGCCGGCATGCGCCATTCGAGGTAGTCCACCGTATATCCATCACCTGCTTCATTCATGATCGCCGTCGGTAGTTCAAACGGAATCGCTTCTATACTTTTCGCCCACTCCAAATCACCATTACCATCCAATTTCATTACACCTTCCATTTCGCTATAACCCCATAAATTGCCATCCTCATCCGGATAATTGATATTTCCCGTTAAAATAAATCCACCATCGCTTGTTAATTCAAAAGATGAATTGTCGTCATCATCCGCGCTGATTCTTTTAACCCATTCCTCATTCCCATTGCTGTCGAATTTTATCAGCTTGAGAGAAGAGTATGGAAATTCATAATAAATATCCCCGCCCGCATCTTGCGTTTCCCATTCCGACAGGTTATCCAAATACACGAAGCCGCCATCATCCGTCGGATAAATCGAATCCGTCATATCGTCCGATCCAAAAGGGAAATTTCTGCTCCATTGGTGATTGCCTGCAGAATCGAATTTCGAAAAAAAAGTTTTTATTCGCGTGTAGCAAGTGCCGTTAAGTTCTTCATCGGTTTCAAATCCTGGCGTTATTCCGATCATCAGATAACCGCCATCAGCCAGCTCCGTAACACCATATCCATCATCTCCTCCGCTTCCTCCGGGAACAGTTTGTACAAGTCTTGTCCATTCAACCGCACCTGTGTCCGTTAATTTCGAGATATACGAGTCCGTATCGCACATCTCGCACTTGGGGATAGTTGAGCCCGTAACGATATATCCACCATCGCTTGTGGTCGAGATTCCATTACCCCATGTTCTGGCCTTAACTGAATATTTTTTTGAAAAAGTTATGCTGTCGATTAAATCAGCATCCTCCGTAAAAAACTCCGTGGAAGTCTTATCGTTAATATTTCCCATAAGCCTGTAAATCACCTCCGCTACCTCTCCGCGCGAAACATATTGATCAAATGAACAGATGCTTGTCGGTATTGCTCCTCGGCTTTCAAGTTCTTGCACAAAAGGTTTATACCAAATCTCATCGAAACCGACTTCATAATCAAACGCTCCAACCATTATTTTCGCCGCTTCCGCGAAATTTATGTTATTTGCAGGCTTAAAAGTCCCGTCATCATATCCGCTTATAACCCCATTATTCGTGGCTACACAAACATATGGAGCAAACCATTCGTCACCCACAATATCAGAGAAACTTTTGATCGGCGTACAATTGTCGATTTCATCTGATGTAAACAACGCATTTACAACTATTTTAACAAATTCTGCTCTATTTATTTTGTTATTGGGTTTGAATTCTCCATCATCATATCCGCTTACAATCCCTTGCGATTGTACGTAATCGATAGCGTTATAATTCGGATGGTTTTCTGATAAGTCGGAAAATTCCGCGTATGCAACAGGAAAAACGATTAACGATAAAACAATGACTGCCCAAAATGTTTTTTTTATCATAATTGTCAGGTTTTATTGACTGGATCGATCACCGCTTAGCGATTAGCTATGCTCCTGCGCCGCTCGGTCATGTCGAATTGTACCACTTCGCCATGACTCTCGCTACCAGCCCGTCGCACGAACCTTCCTGCCGGCAGGCAGGCCCTAGGTTCTACCCTCCCAAACACAAGAAAATATCCCCGAGCTTTGGCTCGGGATCATTTTCTTGGTTGGCTGGATGCTAATCGAACCCTTGTAAAGGACTTGTGGAAGGGAATAACTCCTGATTTTGGGTGTTTTTCTACTTAACAAGGTTAATGTAGAATTGTTGGGATGGTGTTTAGGTTTGTTATCAATATCAATCTTGTTCCTCAAGGTTTCTTGATTTAATATGTTGGCATGAATAATGTAAAAACTAAAGAAAGTGGCCTTGGAATTTTTCAAAAATATCTAACTCTTTGGGTGTTTTCTTGCATTGTTATTGGCGTCTTAATAGGAAAATTTCTTCCGATTGTTCCGGAAACTTTGGAAAAGTTTGAATATGCGAATGTTTCGATCCCTATAGCTATTCTGATATGGCTGATGATTTTTCCAATGATGTTAAAAATTGATTTTTCCTGCATTAAGGACTGCTTTAAGCACCCGAAGGGGCTTTCCATTACTTTGGTGAGTAATTGGTTAATTAAACCTTTTACTATGTTCCTATTTGCCTCTCTTTTCTTCACATTTATATTTAAAAATTTTATAAGTGCAGATTTGGCAAAAGAATATATAGCTGGGGCTATACTCTTAGGGGCAGCTCCTTGTACCGCAATGGTATTTGTTTGGAGCTATTTAACTAAAGGAAATCCAGGCTACACTCTTTTACAAGTAGCTATTAATGACCTGATTATTCTGATTGCGTTTGCGCCGATTGTTTCTATTCTTTTGGGAATAAGTGATATTGCCATACCTTATGACACCTTATTTTTGTCTGTGGGATTGTTTGTTGTAATTCCGCTTTTCGCTGGATTCTTAACCCGAAAACATCAAATTAAGAAAAATGGCAATGAATGTTTTGAAAAAAAGTTTTTGCCAAAATTTAAGTACATTACAGAAATAGGACTTCTATTTACTCTTATAATAATCTTCTCATTCCAGGGAGAAGTTATTTTGAAAAACCCTTTGCATATAGGATTGATTGCTATACCACTCATCATACAAACCTTCTTCATTTTCTTTGTTGCTTATCTTTGGGCAAAAAAGTGGGAAGTTCCTCATAGCATAGCTGCACCAGCAGGAATGATTGGTGCGAGTAATTTCTTTGAATTAGCCGTTGCAGTTGCCATTTCTCTGTTTGGACTTAATTCCGGAGCAACCCTTGTCACAGTTGTTGGAGTTTTAGTTGAGGTCCCGGTAATGCTAATCCTTGTTAGAATTGCAAACAACACCAAAGAATGGTTCAAAGTGGCTTAGGCAAGTTATCTTAGATCATGGAGCTGCCTGTACGCTAAAGTTCGGACTTATTTTGAAGAAAAATTCAAAAACTAACAAGAGAAGCCCGCTAAGGACGCGCCGCCCGAAAGGGGGCGGGCGGCGCGGAGATAAAAAATTAACTCGGCATCAGCGCACGGT
>JAHIUS010000040.1 GCA_018816885.1 Patescibacteria group bacterium
GGCCACCAAATCACGATGAAAACCCTCGGCGGGCAGGTCCAAAAAGGCACGGTAGGCGAGTACGGTCTGACGACATTTGAAGTCAAAAAATCCGAAGGAATCTTCGCGAAACTGAGGGCCCAAAAATACCAAGTTTACGCAAGCCATTTCGACACAGTCGCAGAAGTCCCCGAAGGCTTCGAAGTAACGGGGGAGACTCCGGACGATAAGCTTTCCGCCACCCAAAACCTTTCCAAAAAAATCTACACAATCCAATTCCACCCCGAAGTCACTCACACGGAATGTGGAATGCAAATTCTTGACTCATTCATCGAAATAACAGGAGCAAAACGCGACTGGAGCATCGAGAAATTCATCGAGCGGGAAATAAACGCAATAAAAGACAAAGTAGGGGACAAAAAGGTCTTCATGCTCGTCTCCGGCGGCGTTGACTCCTCCGTTGCATACGTCCTGCTTGAGAAAGCCCTCGGCTCCGAAAACATCTACGCGATGTATGTCGACACGGGCTTCATGCGTCAAAACGAAACAGAAGAAATCAAAAAATTTTTAGATCAAGCCGGCGCAAAAGATCTTCATGTCTACGATGCCAAAGACGAATATTTTGATGCCTTAAAAGAAGTCTATCACCCCGAAGAAAAACGCAAAATCATAGGTGATTTGTTTTTAAAAATCCAAAAAAAGGTCGCCAAAGACCTAAATCTGAACCCGGAAGAATGGCTTCTCGGACAAGGAACAATCTACCCCGATACAATCGAGTCGGGCGGCACCAAAAACGCCGACAAAATCAAAACCCACCACAACCGCGTCCCTGAAATCGAAGAAATGATCCGAAAGGGCCTAATAATCGAACCCCTGAAAGAGCTCTACAAAGACGAAGTCCGAATGGTCGGCCGCAAACTCGGTCTCCCGGATGAAATGGTCGACAGACACCCGTTCCCCGGACCCGGGTTGGCGGTGAGATGCTTGTGTCTGGACAAAGAAGCCCCGGCGCCAAAAGTAGAAGGCCTGGAGGGCACGGTTCTACCTCTCAAGTCGGTAGGAGTCCAAGGCGACGAACGGACCTACAGACACCCTGTCATCCTCGAAGGCCAGCATGACTGGGACGAGCTCAGAGAACTTTCACCGAAAATCACGAACAAATTTTCAGAAATAAACCGCGTGCTTTTCTCGATCATGGACGAAAAAATCAACTCCGTCTCAATAACCCCCGGCTACCTAACGAAGGCCCGCATCGCAACCCTCCAAAAAGCCGACAAACTCGTCATGGACTTCCTCCGCGAAATCGACAAAGAAGACAAAGTCTGGCAATGCCCGACAGTTCTCCTTCCAATATCGGTCAACTCAGAAGGGGAGGAGTCGATAGTAATCCGCCCGGTATCATCAGAAGAAGCGATGACAGCCAACTTTACGGAGTTGCCTTGGGACGGCGTCCAAAACTTGGCCAAGCAGATCCTCGCACTCCCAGGCATATCGGCAGTCTTCTACGACATTACGAATAAACCGCCGGGAACGATTGAGTGGGAGTAACAGGGCGCGGCGAAGCGGAGCCCAAAAAACTACAAATAAAACGTTTCCCGTAGGGAAACACCATCCACTGGGTACTTGGCACTCATTACTCCTTACTAAAATGTAATCCGTTTGACAACCCCCCCTCCCGCAAGGTAAAAAGTACCCTTGTACATTTTTAACAAAAACCAAACATGCCGTTATGCGTTATATCAGGAACAGAAATTACGAGCCTTGGTAGTAAGATCGAAATGAAATCTATGCTTTATGAGCATGTCGATGGGGTATCAACACTTATTGGCCCTGTCCACAAGGATGCCATGAGCGAATTAGAAAAAATTGTAAAAGAAGCAGAAAAGATAGCGGAAAAAGTAGGTCTAGCCACACGAGCGGGACAATTAAGAACGGTTTCAATAGGAACTCTGCGCAAAATTTCTCAAGCATTGATAAATGGCCAAGATTCGGCAAGCCTTAAAAACGGAGGATATACAGGGAATAAACCTGTTTACAGGCCACGAACAAGGAACAGTACACATACAATTTACTAAATAGTCACCCCCAAAGCCTCCGCAATATCCCTCCCCAGGAACTTCTGGCCCATCTTTTTGAACTTATCCGCATCATCGGTCGTCATGTACACCCTCTTCCCCTCGCGCCCAAGCCGCTTTTCGATCTCCGGATGTCGCTCCAAATAATCCGCAAGACTCTCCGCAAGAAGCTCCCCATCGCCAATAAGCTCAACATTTTTACCCATATATTTCTTGAAATCCTCCATCATTAAAGGGTAGTGCGTACAACCGAGAATAAGCGTATCGATTCCATGATTTTTTATCGGACGAAGATATTTTTTCAAAATCATCCGAGCCTCCGGTTTCTCATGCCACCCCTCCTCAATCAGAGGCACCAAAAGAGGACAAGCCTGCGCGATAATCTTCGCATCAGGCATCAACTTATGAATTTCCTTCTCGTAAGCACCGGATTTCACAGTCCCTTTCGTCCCAACTAACCCGATTCGACCATTCTTGGTAGCCTTTACAGCAGATTCGGAAAAAGGAAAAACCATTCCCAAAATATTCTTTTTACCCTTAAGCCCGCCATCAATGATGTATTTATTCTGCAAGTGCCTCAGAGCAAAAGCGGAACTCGTATTGCAGGCCACGATAATCAAGGTAGCGCCCTTTTCAAAAAGAAACTCACAAGCCTCCTCGGAAAACCGCGTCACCGTCTCGCGACTATGCCCGCCATAAGGCGCACGAGCATTATCCCCCAGATACATATAGTCGTAATCCGGAAGCTTATTCAGCAAGCCTTTCAAGATAGAAAGCCCGCCAAAACCTGAATCAAAAACCGCGATCATGTATAATTGTTAAAAGCCGCGCAATTGTAGCATAATCAGGCTCTAACAGGAATGACGAATTGACCAAGCTGACAAAATGAGGTATAATACACAGATAAATTCATGCCCTATGCCCCACTAAGCTAAGCCAATGGACTTCAAAGAGGCTGTCAGCCTGATAGAACAACGCGGCGACTTCAATCAGTACGCAAAACTGCGTGAAGTCTTCGAAAATAAGCTGGATGAGCTCGATAGATCTGATTACACGGAGCGTGGACTTTGTTATTATTACCTCCTGTTGAGCCTGCTGAAAGCTCATCTCGTCTACGATACCGAGGAATGTCGTGAGTTTTACAAAAAAATGGAAGAAGAGTTCCTGAAACAAGAAGACAAATACAAGGAAGAGCCGGAAAAATTTTCCAAAATAGAAATAAACGACTTCTATCACCTGATGGAACGCTGTTATAGCTCACTCGAGATCGTTTACGAAAAAAAAGACTTCGTAGATAGCAAAAAAGACGCATACGAGCGCAAAATGTACTACAGAAAAGACAGGCATTGGTTCAACGGCCATTACTGGAGCTGGTTCGAATACAAATTCCTTGAACTAACATGTCTTTACGGAAATAACTTCATGAGATGGGGGGTCACAGCGGTAGTTTTCGCCACAGTCTTGGCCGGAGTCTACTTTCTTATCGATCTTTCGCTTGAAGACGCATCCAGAACAGTCTCGCACGAAACCGGCCACTGGTTCGACTATATCTACTACTCGATGGTCACTCTAACCAGTCTGGGTTACGGCGATATAGTCCCTAAGGTTTTTCCATCCAAATTTCTCGCAACAACCGAAACATTCTTCGGATTCGTGATGCTCGGTATATTTATTACTTTGATACAGAGAAGGATCTCGAGGTAAGAAACAAGAAGCCAAGAGACAAGACCCAAACAAATCACAAATAGCAAATTTCAATATTGGAATTTGGAGCTTGTTTACTTCTGCAACGCCCACCAAAGCACCGGCTGCATCAGAAGCAGCCCAAACAAGAGCACAATATAGACTTTTGCGTTCAATTTCTCGATTTCGAGCTGTTTTTTCATAGATTTGGCCTTTTGGAACTGCTGCCGCGCGATTTTCTTCAGCTTGGCCTCTCTTTTCTCGCTTTTTAGGCTTGAAGCCTTGTATTCCAGGAGGGGAACCGAGCTCTCCAGTTTTGCCTCCAGTTGCCCAACCCTATAATTCGCAACCTCCAACCTTTGTTGATACTCCTTAAGTTCATCCTTGGATTCCTTATACAAAACCTCATAAACCGTCTCTGCCTCGCGATTGGCGGTAACATCTTCGCCGATTACTTGTCCGATACTTTCGCGAATATTGGAATCGTCCCTTTCAAAATCATTAAGCGAGCGGTGAGAGCGGATTTCGATGGTTTCGTCAGTTTTGCGTTCGCGGGGGACATAACCCACTTTTAAGGATTTGACTTCATTCTCATCCAGCTTAATAAAACCGTTCATTTTCCGCGCTTTTAAGCGTCCCAATCGTATATAACGATCCAGCGTCCTCAAGGACACCCCAATCATCTCGGAGGCCTCTTTTCGGTCTACTGTGAATGTATCACTCATTTTTGATATTTGTATTAATCGCCGCAACCATTTTAAAAGCAATGTCCGGTCATGTCTAGTCAAAATGCATGGGTTGTCTACTCTGTCTAGACACGCTTAACCTGAAAGTAGACAAGTTGTCTAGACAATCTGTCTACTCTGTCTAGACACGTTGTCTACTCGTGACCAGTTGACTGTATAGGCGGATTTGTTTCATAACTTATACAACATGCCGGAAAGACGAAAACAATTCGTATAACATCCCGAAATAGGGGGTTATCATTCCGCCTATACATCGGAAAAACTTGATTAATCAACACGCCAAAAACCGCAAGCAAAAAGGCAGAAACGAGGCAAGAAAATCCGCCCGACTACCCATCCAAAAGATGCCTTTGTGCAAAGAAAAAATACCCCGTATAATGCCTCTGAAATCTGTATAGGCGGTAAGCGGTTAGTCGCTTAGAAAAGGCAAAAGTTCGCCTATACACCATGACTAGTTGACAAAATTCTATGCAAGATATCATTGTAGTTCTCGATAATATCCGTTCCCTCCACAATGTAGGTGCGATTTTCCGCACTTGCGACGGAGCAGGGGTAAAAAAGGTGTATTTATGCGGTATGACAGGCACTCCCCCCAGGAGGGAAATCACAAAAACAGCGATAGGAGCGGAAGAAACTATAGATTGGGAATACAGGAAGAGCAGCGTCCGTCTTGTTCGACATCTCAAAAAACAGGGTTACAAGA
>JAHIUS010000041.1 GCA_018816885.1 Patescibacteria group bacterium
AGTAAGGAGTAAGGAGTAAGGAGTAAGGAGTAAGGAGTAAGGAGTAAGGAGTAAGGAGTAAGGAGTAAGGAGTAAGGAGTAAGGAGTAAGGAGTAAGGAGTAAGGAGTAAGGAGTAAGGAGTAAGGAGTGGTTGGTGTTTCCCTCCTGCGGGGAACGGCTTGTTTATAGTTTTTGGGGCTGGCCTCGCGGCCACCCTGTTAGAATGCAAGATCCTCATCGCCCGGGAGTTCTTCTTCTTTAACCGGAAGGACATCGTCGTCCAATTCTATTTCTTCTCCGTCCACTCTATCTTTTCTCTTTTCCAACATTACCATGTCTTCAACGACAACTTCCGTTCTATGTTTTCTTGTACCGTCCGGAAGATCCCAAGATCTTGTTTTGAGGTATCCTTCGGCGTAGATAAGATTCCCTTTTTTGAGGAATTTTTCGCAGATTTCCGCGAGTTTTGACCAGGCAACACACTCTGTAAATTCGACCGATTCGTGTTTTTCGCCGTCGGATGTGACCCATTCTCTATTGGTTGCAATACCAAATGTGGCAATTTTTTGTCCCCCCTGAGTCTCTTTGAGCTCAACATCTCGAGTCAAATTGCCAATGAGGATTACTTTGTTTACTGTGCGCATTTTAGTGAAGTAGTTAAGTAGTATGTAACGAAGTAGTGAATTAAAGACTAATATCTATGTCGGTGTCGTTCATAATGGCCTTTAATTTTTCATCAAGATCATCCATTGTTATCTCTTTCTTTTTTTCTTCTTTTTCAGGTTCTTCTTTTGGCTCCTCTTTTTTCTCTTCCTCTTGAACAACTTCTTCTTCTTGAGCAATCTCTTCCGCTGGCTCTTCTGTTTTCTGTTCTTCAATCTCCTCTACAACTTCAACCTCTTCCTGTTCTTCAACCTCTTCTTTTTTAGGCTCCGCTGGCGCTTCGCCTTTTTCTTCGACTTTCTTAACCTCCGGCTTTGCTGCAGGTTTCGGCTTCTCTTCTTCCTCTTTTTTCTCCTCGTTTGAAGGTTTGCTGAAGTCCAAATCCGCCTGTGTTATTTCGGTTAACTCGTAACCTTTTGGCATTCTTGAAAGCAGATACCTAATAATTGCCGGATCGATTCTGAGGGCATCGTTTACTTCGTTGATTTTCCCAGGATCCAGTTCAAACCCAAAAACGGTGTAATATCCGATCTCTTCTTTCTTAATTTTATAAGCGAGGTCTCTTTTTCCCCAATCGTCTTCATGAAAAAATTTCCCATCGAGATCGGAGACGAGCTTTTTGATTTCGCCAAGATGTTTTGAGATCTCCTCTTCGCGCCTGTCGGCCTTGAGGATGACCATAAGCTCGTATCGAGCTTGCATTTCATTAGTCATTGTTTTTCTATGGTTAGAGCCCTTAAATGCCTATTTTAAGAGCAGAAAATCTATTTTTTAGGCGAAGGGGATGGTAACAGAGGGTATTTCGTTACGCAAGGGGAAATTCTGTTTTTTGTAAAAGCGCAAGCGTCGCTTCCGGCCCCTTCAGCTTCCCCCCGTCATCATCGAGTATAGGCAGAGGCCAATTCGAATCAGGATCCAGTTCCCCTGCCGAGTAAGGTGTACCGTACTCCCCTCTCAGTAGTGCGACATCGTTTCTACCTTCTCCCGCTTGATCTCCGACTACCAATATCTCTCTTGCGGGTAGCTCTATACCTAGTCTCTGTGCGAAATGTTTGATTCCTTGGTCTTTGTTGGCGTTTTTCGGGCTTATGTGGACCGCTATTCCCGAATCCAGGACTTCGAACTGTTCGTGCCCGGGGAATTCTTTTAGAGTTTTTTTTGTTATTTTGGCGATTTTTTGAACTTTTTTCAAAATTTCCTTAGAAAAATCTTCACCTTCCGTGACCCTTATTAAGAGCTGTGTTTTTCGTAGTAAAATTGCGTCATATAAATCTTTAAGTTCTTCTTCGAGACGTTTTTTGAGTTTTTCGCGGCTTATTACGGTTTCATCCCATTTGATATGATAATACTGCTCGAAATCTCCTTTTCCCGGATTATAAAAATACCCAAGTGCGCCGTTTTCACAGATTGAGTGCCAGTTTTTACGAGCTTTTTCCGGATCCGACGCAAAAGCCAAAATTTCTTCCAGTTTTTCTTTAATTTGAGGTAAAGATCTTCCGGTTGCGAAAGAAAGCGGGACACGCATGCTCAATTCTGCGAGCTTTTTTGCAAGAGGCTCGGGGATCCCTTTCTTCCCGATTTCGGTTAGGGTCCCGTCGATGTCGAACATTGCGGCAGTGAATGTGGTAGCTGGTGTTTCGCCTGCGGTCGCCCTGTTATAAGTTCTTAAGTTCATCCAGTTTTTTTAGTGCGTCTAGCGGGGTCATCTTATTTATATCAAGTTTTTTCAAAGCTTCAATGGCGGGATGAGTCAATTTCCCCGGTTCTCTTGAATAATAAGTCGCCCCACCTTCAAAAAGGTTCATTTGGTCTTCGGAAACTCTTGTTTTTATCTTTTTTTCCAAATCACCTTCTTCCAATTTGCTCAAAATCTGCTCCGCTTTTCCTGTAATTTCAACAGGTATACCTGCAAGTTTCGCCACCTCTATACCATAACTTTTATCAATTCCGCCTTTAAGAATTTTATACAAAAAAGTCACACCCTTTTCACTGCTCTCCTTAACTGCGATATGGTAGTTGGCGCCCTTTTCAAGCCGCGCGACAACGCTCACAAGCTCATGATAATGAGTCGCGAAAAGAGTCTTGGCCTTGATGCGGTCGTGAAGATATTCGCAGATTGCCCAGGCGATGGAAACTCCGTCATAAGTGCTGGTTCCGCGACCGACTTCATCGAGGATAATCAAGCTGCGCTCGGTTGCATTGTTGACGATATTCGCGGCTTCATACATCTCTACCATAAATGTTGATTGACCTTTCGCCAGGTTGTCCGAGGCTCCGACTCTTGTGAAAATCCTATCTGTTATACATATCTTCGCTTCGGCAGCCGGCACATAAGATCCGATATGCGCGAGGAGCGTTATCAGGGCTGTTTGTCTCAAATATGTGGATTTTCCGCTCATGTTCGGACCTGTCAGAAGGATGAATTGGTCTTTTTCGTGATCCAGAGTTGTATCGTTCGGTATGAAGCTGCGGGCCAATGTCATTTGTTCGACTACCGGATGGCGGCCTTTTTTGATTTCGAGAGTTCGGGTTGAGGTTATTTCCGGTTTTGTATAGCGATTTTGGATCGCGATTTGAGCGAAAGAATGGAGCGTGTCCAGAATTGCGATCAGGCGGGCATTTTCTTGGATTTCCTCGAGGTGTTTTAAGGTTTGGGTGCGGACTTCTTGGAAGATTTTGTATTCCAGGGCAACTATTTTTTCTTCGGCTGTGAGGACAGTTTCTTCGTACTCTTTGAGTTCCGGGGTTATGAATCGCTCGGCGTTTACGAGGGTTTGTTTGCGAATGTAATCTTCGGGGATATTTGAGAGATTGGCTTTTGACAACTCTATGTAGTAGCCGAAAACTTTGTTGTATTTGACTTTGAGGGAGTTAACTCCGGTTCGTTTTATCTCTTTTTGCTGAAGGTTTTTTATGAAATTTTTGCTCTTGAGTGATATGTGCTTGAGGTCGTCCAGTTCTCTGTAAAAACCTTCTTTTATCATTCCGCCTTCTTTTATCGTTGCTTTTGGTTCGTCTAAGATTGCGTTTTCTATCAGGTGAGTCAGTTTGCGGACTTTTGAAAGGTTTTTGTGGAGGTTTTGCAGGAGTGGTGCGTTGCGGGTTTCCAGTGCGACTTTTATGCTCGGGATCACTTGCAATGATGTTTTTAAAGCCACCAAATCTCTGGCGTTTCCGGATTCGCAGGATAGTCTTCCGATTAGGCGTTCTAAGTCGAGGATTTTTTTGAGGTCGTTTTCTATTATTCTTCTGAGCTTGTTGTCTTCGATAAGTTCTTCTACAGCCTGGAGGCGAGCTTCTATTTCTTCTTTGCTTAAAAGAGGACGGACAAGCCAAGAACGAATAAGTCTTCCGCCCATTGATGTTATTGTTTGGTCGATTACTCCGAGAAGAGAACCTTCTTTTTTTGCATCCTGAAGTGTTTGAGTCAGCTCCAAATTACGAATTGTCGACTCATCCAAAAGCATCGATTCCTGCGTGCTGTAAGACTGGATTTTTGCGAGATGTTTTAGGTCGTTTTTTTGATTTTCTTTTAAATAATTGAGGAGGATTCCCGCCGCCTGCATTCCAAAAGGCCATCTTTCCACCCCGAATCCTTCGAGAGAACGGACTTTGAAGTGATCTAAGAGAGTTTGGTAAGAGTCTTCGAATGTTTCGAACGGGAAAACATGCATCTCTTCGAATTCACGGAGAATTTTCTTGAATTTTTCGTCTTCTAAAAGGTCTTTGCGGATGATGCATTCTGTCGGCCTGAGTTTGGCTATTTCTGTTTTGAGAGCTTTTTCACTATCAAGTTCCGTAACCTTGAACTCTCCAGTTGTTAGATCTGCAAGAGCGAGGCCGAAATAGCTTTCTTTAGGAAAAATACTGATGACGAAATTGTTGGCCTTGGTATCCAAAATATTGTCATTGAAAGTCGTCCCGGGAGTTATAACTTTCACAACATCACGCTCAACGATCCCCGGCTCACTCGGATCTGAAATCTGCTCGCAAATAGCAACTTTTTTACCTGCACGAGTTAATTTGGCAATATAGTTCTCCGCCGCATGAAAAGGTATTCCACACATCGGCATCCTATTTTCACCTTTATTCCGGGCCGTCAGGGTAATATTAAGGATTCTGGAACCTTCCTTGGCGTCCTCACCAAACATTTCATAAAAATCCCCAAGCCGAAAAAACAGGATAGCGTCTTCGTAGCGAGACTTAATCTCCTGATACTGTCGCATCATTGGGGTCAATTTCATTGAGGGGTGTGTAGGATTTAGGGGTTTAGCGAGTCGCGCCTTGAAGAGTCGCTTGCGACTGTTGGAGGTCATTCTAAATCCAGCAATGGGTAAACGTCAATGACAGGTTCTTCATAAGGATATCATTTCTTTGATATACGAGAAACTGGCTTCGCCTTGGTTGGCAAAAAAGTTCTATGTTTTTTGTGCGCAATCGGGAACTTTTCCCGTTGCGCATTACATGTAATTTCTAACCATCCCCGTTATAACCCCTTGCACTTCGAGGGATTCTGCAGGATAGATATCTTCGTATCCGGGGTTTTCCGCTTTGAGATAGGCTTTGCCGTCTTTTTTGACAAGACGTTTAAGTGTGCTTCCGCCGTCAACGAGAGCTACGACGATATCGCCGTTTTGAGGTTCGATTCCCGAGTGTGCGAATACCAAGTCTCCTTCATAAATCCCCGCACCTTCCATGCTACTGCCCGTTACACGGAGTGCGAATGAGCCTTCCGCTTTTTTGAACACATCTTTCCCTATTTCCACTCTATCTATTATGGTTTCTTCCGAGACTGCCGCTCCTCCCGCCGGGATTGTACTCAGTACAGGTATGGAAATTATGTTTTTGGCTGTATCCATGCGTTCTCTGACGCTATCGAGGAGCTTAATGCTTCTGGGGGTGTCGCCTTTTTTGAGGTAGCCTTTTATTTCGAGGGCTTTGACCATCTTCAAGATGCTGTTGTCTGATTTTACCTCGAAATGTTCCCGCATTTCTTTGATTGTTGGGGATGCGCCGTTCTTGAACTGGTATTTTTCGATGAATTTTAGGACTTTTGCCTGTTTTTTGGTAGGTTCCGGTTTCATTTGGGATTATTGATTAGGAAATAATGTGTTTTGCTTTCTGTTGTTTGAGTTAAAATTTCTTTCTCTCCAAGCTTCAACTCTTGCGTGGCGAAGTGTTCTTCTTCTGTAATCCTTGTATAAAGGGACCAACATTAGGACGAGGAGTATTTTTGCGATGTAGAGGAGGAGGAAAGTTTTCATATTTTTGATTTGTGTGAAGTCTCAAGTACCAAGTACCAAGTGAATGGTACTCTTAGCGTAGGTTGCCGCAAGGTGAGTTCGTGCTCACATCTTAGGTGAGGCGTCGCTCACCGTCAAGCTTTAATCACTTGACCGCGCGAGTAAAGAATGTATAATTCGCTTCCGTAAAATAACTCATATGGTTCATCCGGGACATAGAGAAAAATTCGAAAAACTAAAAGAGGAGCAAAAACCTCCCGCGCAATATCCTTTAGAAAAACTTCCTCCGCAAGGACCTACCGAAGGAATCGAAGAGGAGCCGGGAAACGATAAAAAGAACCCAAATGAGGTTAATCATGAAGTTAATTTTATTGTAAGCAGCGTTACCGATATTATCTGACACTGAATGAATTCCGTTCCACATAAAACAGTATATCAAAATGGCAGGAAGATATTTTTGCTGCATACTTTGGTAAATACTTTCTCTAGTTCTCTTATAAAATATTTAAGAAGAAAAGGGTGTCCTACCAAACACCGAAAGATCGACAACGTCCTTAGGGGAGGTGATACGATTGAAGCTGTGGAGCATACAATGGGCCTGGCTCATCGTGAAATCATGTGTACTTTGGCTAGAGCTGATAGTGCAGTGTATTATCATAATTACTATGGGCTCATCATGGATGGGGGTATCCGGATTTGTTATGATGACGGTTCCCATCTTGCGTATGGTGATGCTGGACGATACGAGGGCACTCCTGATGAACTTGCTAATGAGACCGATATCCAAAGTATTGCTGATAATTATGATGAAATACATGCTGGTGACCCTTTTAAATGGACTGAGGCAATTTTGCATCCGGGTGCGCATATAGTTGGAGCATTTATAGACCGTGGAATTATTGATAACCGCGAGACCGTTGAAAGATTTTTAGCCAGATGTGCAGAGTTGAGGCTTCCTATTTTGGAGGTTAGAGGTATGGTTTTTGGTGATGAGAGTGGGGTTTAGGTTGAAACATTAAAATAGCTCTTAAGTGATTGATTAGACAAAAGGTTTGCAAGATTTTTTAAGCAACCTTGTAGACGAGCCTACTCTCAGGTAGGCGAAGACCGATGCGAGCGCGAAAAAATCCTTCAAAAACAAAAGGTTGTGATAATTATTGAGCAACCATTTGGAGCTTCTATTTTTCGGAGCAGCAGAAAAGAGAAATATCAACCGGTTGCGAGATAATTCATCACAAACGTCATGGTGTCCCCGACAGGAATCGAACCTGTAATTGCTCCTTAGGAGGGAGCCGTTATATCCATTTAACTACAGGGACTTTTTTGCGCGTAGCTTATAGCTTATGGCGCATGGTATTTAGTGTTTCGCTTGCAGCGAAACGGCTTGATTGGTAGTGGGGCTGGCCTTGTGGCCGCCCTGTTTTGGATTTTTTATTAGCTATCCGCCATTGGCCATCCGCTATCCGCCATTAACCCAGCATTGGCTTGAGAACAACATAATCCGTCTTGTCATCGGGGAGGTCTTCTTTTTTGGCAACTTCAAAAACCTCTATTTCTTCCGCGCCTTCTTTCCCAACAGCTTTCAAAAACTCCTCGGCTCCGGAAATATCCAGCTTTGAACCCGGGACATGGTAGTACATCGGAATAACGATTCTCGGCTCGATTGCCTCGATAACTTCGACAGCTTTCTTGTGATCTATCACCAAATTTCCGCCAATAGGTACGAGAAGAATATCCACATCCCCTATCGATTCTGTCAGTTCGCTTGTAAGTCTGTGACCGAGACCGCTTAGATGGCAGATCTTGAATCCGTTTACGAAGAAATTGTAAATCACAACTTTGCAGTTTGCTTTTTCAGCTTTTTCCGCGCTTTTTGCGAAGTGGAATGCGCTGAACCCTTCGATTCCGACCCCTTTCACCTCGTATTCTCCCGGCCATGAAAGAACTTTCGGTTCTCCGTCAACTTCCGCGATATCCCCTTCTGCATCGATCAGTTCGTCAGACAAGGTTACGATGTCCCCTTTGAGCTTGGGAAGTTTTGTACCGAGATTGGTATAAGGGTCAGTTACAATTGTCACTCCTTTTTCTTTGATGGTGAAGCATGAGTGTCCGTGCCATGTGATTTCCATTGTGAATAGTTGTTAATTGTAAGTTGTGCGGGGACATTTTAGTAGAAAAGGTGTGATGTGGCAAAGTTCGATTGCTCTGCTATAATCTTTTTGTAGATTTTAAATAAAAAATTATGTCGAAAATTACAAAAATCAAAGCTCGCGAGGTTCTTGATTCGCGCGGGAATCCTACTGTTGAGGTTGATGTTTGGGCAGGAGATATTATGGGTCGAGCTATCGTTCCGAGTGGTGCTTCAACGGGAGTGCATGAGGCTTGTGAGCTTCGGGATGGGGATAAGGATCGGTATTCGGGAAAAGGCGTGACCAAGGCTGTATCAAATGCCGAAGGTGAGCTTTTTAAGGCTGTGAAAGGCATGGATGTTACAGATCAAGAGGCTCTCGACTATAAGATGATCGAGGTTGACGGGACCGAAAACAAGGGTCGGCTTGGGGCGAATGCTATCTTGGGGGTTTCTTTGGCTGCGGCTCGGTGTGCGGCTAATCTTAAGGGCGTTTCTCTATTCAAGTATTTGAATCCTCATGCTCATGTTCTTCCTGTTCCGATGATGAATATTATGAATGGAGGGCAGCATGCGGATAGCGGTCTGGATATTCAGGAGTTTATGATTATGCCGGTAGGAGCCAAAAGCTTCTCCGAGGGGCTCCGGATGGGTGCTGAAATTTTTCACCATCTTAAGAAGATTCTCAAGGCTAATAACCTGGGAACTGCTGTTGGAGATGAGGGTGGATTTGCTCCGAATCTTCCGAATAATGAGGCGGCTTTTGATTATATCCTGAAAGCTATCGAATCTGCCGGATACAAGGCCGGCAGTGATGTTCTTCTGGCGATTGATGCGGCTGCGAGTGAGTTTTATGAAGAGGATTTGGGATATAGGATCAAGATTGAAGGTAAGGAAGAGGTTCTTTCCAGTGATGATATGATCGTTTTTTATAAAAATTTAGCCAAAAAGTATCCGCTGGTATCGATCGAGGACGGCTTGGCGGAAGATGATTGGGCCGGATTTAAGGATTTAACGGATGCGGTCGGGGATAAGGTGCAGATTATGGGTGATGATCTTTTTGTTACAAATGTAAAAAGGCTGCAAAGAGGAACAAATGAAGGGACTGCGAACTCGATCTTGATCAAACTGAATCAAATCGGTACTCTAACCGAGACAATTTCCGCTATTCACATGGCGCATGCGGCGAACTGGACTGCCGTTGTTTCTCACAGAAGCGGGGAGACTGAAGATACTTTTATTTCCGACTTCGTTACTGCGATGGAGACCGGACAGATTAAGACCGGATCGTTATGTCGGACTGACAGGGTTGCGAAGTATAATCAGCTGCTTCGAATTGAGGAAGAACTCGGCGATAAGGCCAAGTATCTTGGGAAGAAGGTGTTTGTGAACTTAAAGCAAAGTTTATGAAAAATATACTTATACCAACAACAAGCAATAATAGTCTGACTGAAGAATTAAAGGTCTTTTACAACACCTTCAAAGGCCTTGAGTTTAATACTAAAGTAAATTTCAATCTTTCAGCGCTCAAATGGGCAACTCCCTTGGTTATGCTACCTATTGTTGCCTACATTCATAGTACTGGTAGTTCATTTACACTCTCTGAAGACAATGATGATGTTAATTCTTATTTAAAAACCGTTTACTTCCCTAAAGGTGCCGACTCAACCGATATCCTTAAGGCTAAAAACTATATTCCTATTAGCTTTTTAGAAAATACATCGGACCCACTATCTCGAGAATTGGTTATAGATCTTTTTTCAGAACTTATTTATAAAAGCGTCGGTGGCGTAAAAGGGACCAAAACCGCCTTATTTTATCCTATTTCCGAATTGGCAACTAATATATTTGAACACAGCAAAAGAAAATACGGGTTCGCTTTTGGTCAAATTTTCCCTAAAAAACAATACTTAGAAGTATGTATTGCAGATTGCGGTCGCGGCCTAGCCGGGTCTTACAATCAAGAAAGCGGATTAGATCTTACAGATGCAAAAGCTATAAAAGAGGTTATGGAGGGACATTCGACTAAGAACGATAAAGAAAGAGGATTTGGCATCCGAACATCCAAAAAAGCTATTTGTGAAAAACTAAAAGGCGAATTCATGCTTTTATCTGGAAATTCTGTATTGATCTCAGGCTACAATACTGAAGATAAAATTGTTACTTTGCCTAAATTTCACTGGCAAGGCGTGGTCATTGTTTATAGAATCCCCTCGCCAAAGCATCCCATTGATATTACAGATTATTACGAGTAAAATAAGATTGGACAATAAATTCACCTTTCATGAAGACTATTAAATTAATTGACCTGCTGAAAGTCAGCACTTTGTCTTCCAGACGTGCTATTAAGTATATCTTTGATGAGTTTAAACCCAATAAAAAAGATCTTATTGTTCTAGATTTTGAAGGAATTGATTTCATGTCCAGGTCAGCAGCTCATGAATTACTTTGTTACAAGGAAAAGCTCAGCCTGGAATTCAGCAACATGAGTAATTCTCCTGCAGAAGTTCTAAGAGCTGTGGCAGCAAGCAGAGCATATCCTAAGCCTATTGAATCTTTTAAGGCAAAAAGGATTTCTGCATCTACATTGTTTTCCTGAAGTTGACTTGAGATGATTAAATCCCCTCTTTATCCCATTCTTCTGCTCGCTCTAGGATTGCAGGGATTCCCCTTTTAAATTCTGCAAGCTTTGCATCTATTTCAGCGTCATGAGCTACCTGTTCTTCATCTGTAAAATACGAAATAAGCCGGCTCACACAGTTCGCCGTCTAATTTCTTGAAAATTGTTGTCCGCTCCGGGGAGAGCGTTCCGCCTCCTCTGCGCTTCCAAGCGCAAAACTCGCTACTACTAAAACAGCCGCTGATTCTGGAGTCCTATCAATGATTTTTTATAATCACTGAGGACAATGTCCAATATCAACGGCTGGTGGGTAGGTGACTAAACCTCCTCATTTGTTTGCCTTGCTTCGGTCGGCTTTATGGTCGGACCGGGACCGCTCCATGTTGTACTCTAGTGGTCGACAAGCGACACTTGGGAGAAACTAAAATACGAAGCAAATTTCTTGTAACCTTCCAAGGTTACTGCAGGCCCCCTTAGTCCACTCCCTCCTCCGCAAGCGGGTTTAAAAGTAGGGGTCCCTCGCAAAGCAATCATGAGAACCGAGAACTTAGTGGTTACGGCTGAAAATAGATTCGGGGGTAGCGTTGGCTGGTGCTTAATAAGCATTGAGCGGGTGGTCTACTAGAACTATCTCCAATCTGTAACTTGAATGCTTCCTTTTTACCCTATCCGGTATGCCGTTTTATAATTTTTGGCTTTGACCAGGTGTATAAGGTGTTTTTGGAAGCAGTTCCAAGTTCTACAGAATTGCTTTATATAGGTTGCGCCCTTAAGGCGCGTTTTTAGGGCGCGTGGATCGCTTTCGCTTCCTCGCGCTGTTTGTGTTTGTTTTGTGAAAGGACGATGTTTGAAATTTGATTTTCAGATTATTGTACCTAGGTTATTTTAAAAGTCAAACTTTTAGGGCTTGATTGATCCAGGGGTTGTTTTTTGATTTAAAATCTACAGGTCAAAGGATAGCTTTAAAAAACTACTTATGTTATATTTTTTTTACTAAAAAAACTAGCATCCAATGTCTAACTACTCAGTTTTCGATATCGCGGGACCGATAATGACAGGCCCTTCCAGCTCTCATACTGCGGGTGCGGTAAAGCTCGGGCAAATGGCAAGGGCGCTTTTTGACTCTACCCCTGATGAAGTACAATATTTACTGCATGGATCTTTCGGAACCGTGTATAAAGGGCACGCAACTGATCGCGCTCTTTTGGCCGGGGTGATGAAAATGTACACAAGCGATGCCAGAATCAAGGATGCTTTTAATATTGCGGATGAAAAAGGGATCAAATACAAGTTTACTGTAGGAGATCTTGGTCTTGGTTATCATCCTAATTCGGTCAAAATCACTCTAAAAAAAGGTAATCGCAAGATGTCGATGACAGGCTCTTCAACGGGCGGAGGAAATGTTAATATCAGCCAGATTGATGACTTCAACGTTGATTTCAAGGGAATTGCCGGGAAATATTTCACAATTGTAATTTCTCACAAAAATCAGGTTGGGATCCTCTCTTACATTACGACTTTTATATCTGAAAGGGGTATAAATATTGCAAATATGCAGAGTTCGCGTGTTGCCGAGGGGGGCAAAGCCCTCACTATCGCAAATCTTGACACCGCTGTCGGACTTCCCGATATCCTCGAACTCGAGAAACTTCCGGGAATTCATTTTGTCAGATCTTTAACCAAAGTTACCTAAACATGTACGATTTTACTACCTGCGAGAAATTATTAAAACTTGCTCAGAAACACGACACCTCCCTCAGCGAGATTGTGATTCGATATGAATGTGCTATTTCCGATAACTCCCGCAATAAGATTATTGATGAGATGAAAAACCGCGCAAAAGTGATGAAAAATGCGATAAATAAATCGATGAAAGACCCTGAAATTTCCGTAAGCGGCATGACGGGAGAATCAACCAAGAGAATGAAGAAGTTTTTTTCCAGAAAAAAGAAAAACTTACTACTAAGCGAGGTTAGCTACAAAGCGATGATGTACGCGATAGCAACGGGAGAAACGAATGCATCTATGGGCTGCATCGTCGCCTTCCCTACCGCAGGAGCTTCCGGAGTTATACCCGGAGCCTTTTTCGCAACACAAGAAAAACTCAAATGCAGTGACAAAAAACTTATTGAAGCGATGTTTACAGCCTCGGGGATCGGACTCACCATCGCCGAAAACGCCACTCTCGCAGGTTCAAAAGGCGGCTGCCAAGCCGAAATAGGTAGCGCTGTGGCTATGGCTGCCGCCGGTCTTACAGAGATGCGCGGTGGAACTCCTGAGCAGTGCATGCATGCAGCGGCTTTGGGGCTCAAAAACCTTCTCGGTTTGACTTGCGACCCTGTCGGCGGGATGGTTGAGGTTCCTTGCGTTAAGAGAGGCGGGTTGGCTGCAACTTTTGCTATTTCCGCATCCGACTTGGCAATGTCCGGCGTCGAGAGTTTTATTCCGATTGATGAGGTTATTGATGCTATGGGCAAAATCGGTCGATTACTGTCTCCCAAACTTCGAGAGACCGCTCTTGGCGGGCTGGCTGTGTCCAAAACTGCGATGAAAACGACTAAGAAGCTTGGAATTAAGATAGTTAATAACTTTTAGTCTACAGTCTACAGTCGGTAGTGGGTGCCAAGTCTCAAGTACCCAGTGAATGGTGTTTTGCTATCGCAAAACGGCTTGATTGGTGGTGGGGCTGGCCTTCGGCCGCCCTGTTATGATAAATTTTTCTTGCGGAATCCTTTACTATCTACAATTTACTATCTACTATCTCTAATATCTAAGGTCTAGCGTCTAATATCTACTCTCAATGTCCAACTTCAAAATAGCGGTTCTGGCCTCGACTAACGGAACGGATCTTCAAGCTATTATCGATGAGATGAAGGCCGGTAAGATGCCCGGGGTTGAGTTATCCGTCGTTTTGAGCAATAAAGAGTGCCATGCGCTCCAGAGAGCTCGAGAGCAGGGGTTCGAGGCTCACTATATTGATCCTGAGGGCAAGAGTCGCGATGAGTTTGATCGGGAGATAGCTGAGTTTCTTGGGAATGTTGATTTAATCGTTCTTGTCGGGTATATGCGGATTCTTTCCGAGTGGTTTGTCAGGCGTTTTGAGAGAAAAATTATTAATGTTCATCCCTCTTTGATTCCGAAGTTTTGTGGCAAAGGATTTTTTGGTTCAAATGTTCATAAGGCTGTTATGGAGGCCGAAGAAAAAGAAACAGGCATGACTATTTTCATGGTGGATGAGGGATGCGATACGGGTGATATTGTTTTGCAAAAAAAATGCGAAGTTGAGGAGGGCGATACTGTTGATTCCTTGAAGGATAAGGTTCAGGCTTTGGAGAAGAAGTGGTATCCGGAGGTTATTAGGATGTTTTCCAGAGGGGAAATTGCTTAGCGAGTTTTTTCAGGTATAATACGGATCGCATTACTTCTTAATTTTTTCTAAAAATGGCTAAATTCAAAATCAAACATGATCGAGATAACTGTATCGGTTGCGGAGCTTGCACCATGGTTTGCGGGCAGTTTTGGAGTATTGGGGATGACGGAAAAGCTGACCTGAAGGATGCGGTCAATAACGAGCTTGAGATCGACGAAGAGGATCTCGATTGCAACAAGCAAGCTGCGGAATCTTGTCCTGTTGCTGTGATTCATGTTGAAGATTAAGAAACAAGATGCAATTTTGTGGTAAGGTTTGAAGACCATGCTTAACCGAGGACTTGCCGGACTTATACGTCGAAAAAGAAGGCTATTACTACGATACACCATGGGCATACTTTTCCCTTGAGGAGAGTGGAATCGTTATGCATCCGAAGTCTTAAACCTCTTCTTCATCAAAAATACTGTAGCCTTGTTTCGCCGCATTCTCTTCTGCAAGGGTTCGGAAGCTTTTCACCATTGTTTCGAACTCTTCAATACTGGCTTCATCGAGAGAAGTCGGATTTTTCAGTTCGAAGTTGTAGGTTACATCGTTATGCATGATTTTTACAACTTCCATATAAAGATTACCGTTCGCGTCATATAGAAGGTATTTTTCAGCCATTTCATTGTTATCAAGGACAAGCACATCCTCTTCGTAACTTGCGGCTTCGCTTAAATCTCTTGCTTCAACTCCTGCATGAAATGTGTTGTCCGTAGGTGGTTTTGCAAGAATATCATTCCCTTCCGCATCATCTGCAACTTCCCAATTGGGCGAGTAATCTATAACTATTTTGTCTTCCTGATTCCCAAGATTCTTGAAAGCGATTGACGGCCATTTTTCTTCGAAAATTTCCTGCTCGATATAGTTTTCTTCTATTGTTCCTTGCAATGTTTTGAATGTTGCGATCATGTTTGAAAAATCCGCATTACAAGCGTCGTACTCTGTTTCAGGGAATCTGAGTTCAAAGACATAATAGTTACTGGCATCGTCATGGAATTCAACGATCCTAATAACCGGTCTTCTTTCTTCTTCAGATATTTTTTCGTAAAAATAATAGTCGTCCGCCATTCCCCAAGCGACAGTTGTCTGCCAAAGCTCTTTCTCGTAATCTTCCGGAATTCCGTATCCCATTGTACCTGCAAGCACTACACAAGCATCATCTTCGTATTCTGATGAAGTCAGATAAATATCTGTTTTATAAATATCTTCTTTGTCTATTTTCACCTCCCAGTAGTCAGGCAAAAGCATCTCAAAAACCGCATCATCGGCCCAAACGGTAGTTGCCCTGAAAACATTCCTGTTATTAGGGTCGCCTGATAGATCGGCTACGAAATATTTCTGGCTTACCCCCTCGAAAACGGGGTTCTTATCTGCTCCGATACAACCTGTCAAAGTCATCAGGATTATTGCTACAGCTAAAAGTTTTTTCATTGTTTTGTTATTAATTATTTTAGGGTTGTAATTATAGCCATCTTTCACTATCTGGCAAGTTTTTTATCACGTGAATTGCGATAATTAATACGGCGAGCTACAAAATTCACGAAAAACAAGCCCGGAGGGTCGGCGCCGCAGAGTCCTCCCGCCCTGGCGGGAGGAGCAGGTATAGACGACAACTCATTAATTATCGCGATTCACCTCGCCATTTCCAGAAATACTTAAGAGAGCTTGCGACATGAAGCCAGAATACTTTCTTTGTAAATTGCCCCAGGAATGATCCTCCGCTGAGTCTTTTGTGATAGTGAACGGCTTCCGCTTCCGGGAAATACACAACTTTCAGCCCTTTATCCCAAATTTTCCGGCAAAGATCAAAATCTTCCATGAACAGGAAGTAGCGTTCGTCGAACCCTTCAACTTGATCGAAGATTTTTTTCGGCATCATCAGGAATGCGCCTACCAGAAGATCGACTTCTCTCGTTGTTTTGTGGTTAAAGTCGCGCATCAAAGATCTTTCGTATCTTTTTTTGAAAGGCGGGAGGTAGCGGAGAGGTGTTCTTTTTAATACCAGATCCATGAAGGTCATATTGCGTCTGCAAGATTCTTGAGTATCGCCGTTGTGGTAAACCAGTCTTGGTGCGAGAATACCGATTTCAGGGTTCTTTTCCAGGTGGTCGACCATTTTTTGGATGGTGTCAGGTTCAACGGTGATGTCTTCGTTCATTATGAGGATGTACTCGCCTTTTGCGCTCTTGGCGGCGAGGTTGTTGGCGCGTCCGTATCCAAGGTTTTTATCGGATTTTATTAGAGTTAGCTCTTGGTTTTCGGCGGCTTTCTCGAGGTAGTCGAGGCTTTCATCGTGTGAATCGTTGTCGACTACTATAATTTCATATTCGAAGTCTGTTTTGCTTTTTTGTAAAGATTCCACGCACATTCGCGGGAAGTATTTTTGGTTATGATTGACGAGTGTTATTGAAAGTTTCATTTTTTAGTGTGGAGTGCCAAGTACCGAGTGAGTGGTGTTTTGCTGACGCAAAACGATTTTTTATAATGTGTCGCGCTTGTGAGCTTGCCGGGTATTTTCGCAGATTTCCAAGGTCACTTTTCCTTTTACAAAACTGTTGTCGGGGATGTCTTGCGCGATCGGAATCCCTCCGGAAACGAAGCTTCCTCTTCCGATTTTGATCCCGGGCATGATCGAAGCGTTGATCCCGACTCTTGAGTTTGCACCTATGATTGTGCCGAACTTATTGGTTTGGGCTCCCGTTTTTTCGTCTTTTATATTCATAAAAATCTCACCTTCGTCGAGGCGCAGATTGCCTGTGACTGTACCTGCCCCGAGGGCGGTGTTCTGACAAAGAATTGAGTCACCAACATAGTTCGTGTGGAGCCAAACGTCGTTTTCCAGGTGGCTTCTGGCAACTTCGGAGCCGTACCCGACAACTGTGTTCTCTCCTATCATCGAATCTCTTACCAATGAATTGTTTGCGATTACTGCGTTTTTGCCGATATATGCGGGCCCTGCTACTACTGCGTGGTCGAAGACTTTCACTCCTTCTTCTATGATTACCGGGCCTTTTATTGTTGCTGTTTCTGCGATTTGGGCCGAGTCGGCAATTTTCGGCTGTTTTATCTGGGAGAGGAAGTATTTTTGCAATTCAAGAACGTGCCAAGGATATTTGAGAGCCTGCCAATACCCTTCATACGGGACCGCTTCAACTAGCGTGCCGGACTTAATCATGTTGTCTATCGCAACTTCGTACCAATCGTCCTGACTTGTTTGCGACTCGCGGATTTTTGCGATGAATTCTAGCGGCTTTTTGTGCCAATGAAGCACGATATTTATCATATCGCTCGGTTCGTTCCCTTCTCCCGGTTTTTCCACTATTTCTGTAATTTTATTTCCTTCAACTGCCAGATATCCGCCCGGGAAGTAAGAGGTGACTTTTTTGGCAAGCATTAACATTTCCGCCTCTGAATTTTCTGCTGATTTTTTTATTAAAGTAAAAGCTTCCGAATCCAAATAATCGTTCGCGCTCAGAAGAAGTATCGGTTCGTTGCCGATATGGCTTTCAAGACTCATCATCGCTCCCGCCATACCCTCGTCGAGATTTTCCTGCTCGACCACCTGAACATCCAATTTTTGCAGTTTGGCCAGATTGTGAGCGCCGCCAATTACGGTGATTTTCTCAAAGCCCGCTTTTCGGACATTCTCGATCTGATGCTCTATGAGAGTTTTTCCTAAGAATTTCAGGAAATTTTTGTCCTCGATCGGCTTGATTCTTTTTGAACGGCCTGCGGCCAAAATTACTGCGTGCATAAGATTGATTTAAAGCGCGAGTATTATAGTGATATAATCCTGGTATGACAAATCCTATGCCAAGTCCCGGTGCGTTCGATGAGGAGAAAAAGAAGCGCGAAGTCCGAGCGGGAATTGAGGCTTTTCTTTCAGGTAATGATTTTTTTACAGAAGAAGAAAAGGATGGGCTGCTCGCAAAACTGAACAGATACAACCTGGAGGAACTGGAAAAGACCCGCATGGAGCTGCTTAGAGATGGGGAGGCGCTTAAGGAGGATCAGGAGAAACAGGAGAAGAGAAATGATTAATATTCAATTGCCAATTTCCAATGCTGGCAATTTGATGTTTTTGATTTGTGTCAAGCTCTTCTTACGTCAAAATCTTCTCAAGCTCACCCGCTGCAATCGCATCTTTCACTTCCATTGCTATTCTTTCGCCATAACTGATGCTGTCGCCGTGAAGATAGCCTGAATAAGGGGTGAATGCCGTCCCCGGGGAGCCCGGGATGCGCATGCTGACATCGAATATAACGAACTCTTCTTTGCCGTCCCCTGCCGCAACCGCTCCTTGAAGAGCGAATGGTCCGATCATGCCTGGGGCGACCTCTTCTCGCATGGTTTTGACGAATTTTTCGCCGATTGCGAAAGCTTTTTCCAGAAGGGATTCCTTCATCGTAACCGCGTAGTGGCCGGTTTCGATCATTTTTGGTTTGAAGCCGGTGTTTAGGAGGTCGAGTTGGTCTTGAGCCGAGAGTCTTAGGAAACCATCTAAGTCTGTTTGCCTTCTGGTGTCTGTACCCATAAGTTCGAGTTCGCCGTTTAATTCCGAGTAGAAATAGTTGAGGTTCACTTGGGCTCCAACGACGTACTCTTCTATAACCGCTTTATCGAGTGCTTCCTGAGTTATGTCGCCTTTTTCTATCTTTTTGGCAGACTCTTTTTGGAAAGACTCCGGTGAGTTTGCGAAAAAGAATGATCGTTCGTATCCGCGAGTTGCTTCGTTTACCTTGATTATACAAAGGCGGTCGATTTCTGCGGAAGAATTGAATATTTTTGGCAGTCTGATGCCTGCTTTTTCCAGAAGATGGTATTGATTGAGAGGTTGATCTCTTTCTTCCAACTTAACTCCTTGTCTTAGGCCGAAAATCGGAACCTTGAACCTGTCTTCGATGTCTGCGAAGTCTGAAAAATAGACCCAGAAGTATCTGTTGTGGATGAATATTGTGTTAAGGTATCGGAGTTTTTCTTGGACTTCCGGCTTCGTGATGTCTGAGAATTTGTCTACGAGAATTGTTTCGTCGATGCAGCCTTTGTCGCCACGAGTTTTGTAATATTTGTCGAAGGTAAGTTCGCGGCCGCGCTGGCAAACTGCGACTGTTCGGAAGCCGTATTTTTTGGCTCCTCGGCAAACATCGAGACCGCTGTGGCCTCCGAGAACGCCGATGGTTATTCCTTTAAGATCGTAGTTTTTAATAATCTCTTTTACTTCCTCTTGTGTAATCATTTTATTAATATGGTTTAAACGTTAAATGCATAATTATTGAAAATTGGTAATTGAGAATTGACAATTCTAGCCTAACACTTCTTCCAACCGCCCCGATTCTATCGCAGTTTTGATCTCTCGCGCAATTCTTCTTCCGGTACTCATTGGGACATCATATTTGTAGGCTGTGTATGGCGAGCCTTCTGTGTACGGGTTGGTTCCGGCGACGATTCTTGCGGAAATTTCGAAGGTGTAGAAGTCCAGGTAAGGATCGAGAATCGCTTCGAGGCAGAATGGACCATAAAGGCCTTTCGGCACCAGTTTTTTGGCTTTTTCGACTACGCTTTGCCCCATTTCGAAGACTTTCGGCAAGAGGGATTCTCGAAGTACGACCGGGATATTCCCTGTGATTGTGTAGCTGGTCTGAATTTCCACATCGAGCTGGTCTTTGGCGGCTATTCGTCCGATTGAGTCGGCGTTTGATTCGTATCTTTTGTCGAAACTCATTACTTCAAGTTCTCCTGTTAAATTTGAATAAAAATAATGTGTATAAATCGGTACTCCAACAATATATTCCTGGATTGCATATCCGCTGTTATTGGGGTATTTCTTGATTCTTTCGTAAAATTCTTGAGTGTTATTGGCGATAAAATATCCGAATCCACCTTGTGCGCCGTGGAATTTGATGATGACCGGGCATTCGATTTCTTCCGGTGAGCTGAAAACTCTTGGGAGTTTGAGCCCTGCGTCGAGGAGCCATTGTCTTTCTTTGGTTCTGTCCGATTCCCATTCGAGGATGTGTTTGTCGCCATAGTGCATTACTTTAATGTCTTTCATGCGTTCGTGGCCGATGTAGCTCACGAATGAGCCGTGAGGGATCAGGATTGCGTTGCTGTCGATTAGTTGCTGTTCTATCTCGAAAAATCCTGTGGAAAATTTATCAACATCGATGATGTAGTCCGCAACTCCGTAGCTCTCGTAAGGTCTTCTTTTGTCTTTTTCGCAAATGCATATTGTTTCGAAGCCTTCATCTTTCGCTCCTTTGAGAATCTGAAGGGCCGTGTGGGAGCCGAGTGTTGCGATTTTGTAGTTGGACATTGGAGACTAGAGATTAGAGGCTTGTGTTTTTTATATCAAAAAAACTGTTGTACTTTTGGTGGAGCGTACCAAGATTTGGGAGATTTGTCTAGTTGGATTTTATACCATCCCCCTCAGCACCTTGATCCTCTCTTCTGCCGGCGGGTGCGTGGAGAACCATTTTGCGACTGCACCTTTTTTGAGCGGGTTG
>JAHIUS010000042.1 GCA_018816885.1 Patescibacteria group bacterium
CCATCTTTTTTCACGTTTTTCGAACCGCATGCACAAGCCTTTTTTTAGACATATAAACTTTTGTAAAAAGATAAACTCCATTTATCAGCTTACACAAGCCCTTAACAAACTAAAACAGCAGACGTTTTTTCCCTATATCCCTAATTTGGTCTTAATTAAATTCCTAACCTTAATCAACATGCCAGATAGAAGAAAAACAACATGCACTACCGCAGAAGAAATAGCAGAAGCGAAAATCAAAGCCTTGCAAGTGCGAGAAGGCGATCCTTCAAGAGAAGATGTGTTACGTGCGGTGTTGGCTAATCTCCAGGAGCAATTTGGAGAACAGGTTGTATCAACAGCTAATAAAGAGACTTTACCTACGGAAGTTGTCGCAGACGAGCTACCAGCCGCCGAAGCCCTATCAGAAACACAACAACTCAAAGCCCTTAAAAGTGACTTCGAGAGAGGCATTGTACAGATCGATCTTAAAGATGCAGATGGGAATCCATTAGAAGGAACCTCGGAACAGTATGAAAAAGCAAAGAAAGAAGACAAAACAGCAGGACAAACATGGGAAACTATAGAAACAAGATTGCTTGCCGATGACGCAGCTCTTCTTAAAAAAGCGGCAGCAATGCCAAACGGAGGAGGTAGATTGATTGGAGTACATGATAATGGTGAACTGGCAATACGACAACGCAGCCAAGAGATCGTGAACGCAAGATGGACGGAAGATTGGGAAGACGGAGATCCTGAAGAAGCAAGGGGTGATCTTCTACTCCTGTCTCACGCAGAAGCAGTAAGTTGTAAGAAAGGACGCTGGGCAAAACCTGTAGAAATCCGCCAGGCTGTAATATCGGAAGGCTACCATGTGCCGGCAGATACTCTAGATCGCAAAAAGAAAGGCCTTGTAGCCGCTTCTGAAGCTGTAACAGGTGAAGACTATGTAAGAAGTGCTAATGGACGTGAATGGAGAGATGCAATCCTTGATTGCGGAGATCACGTTGATGATGATTCTCTTGTCCGCGTGGTGCGCTTCTATCCTAGCCGTCGGAGTACGTACGTCCTCGGTGGCGATGCTAACGATCGTTATGCTCGTCGTGGGGCGGTGCTCTGGCTAAGGGGCTAATTTTTGAACTTTGGATCCTTTTTCTTCTTTGAATTTTCTCTTTTAAAAGGCCGCCGTAAGGCGGTCTTTTCTTCTTGTTATTGTGATTTTTTTCGTCGCGTGTTATACTGTAGTCGATCAAAGTATTTTTTAATCGATTAACATGAACCCAATTAAATTGTCGGCGACACAGGCGAAGCTGCAGTTCGGGGCTGTTTTGACAGAAGTTAAAGGGGGGACACCTATTGTTGTTGAGAAAAATGGGCAACCTGAGATGGTTTGTATTTCGATTGATGATTATGAGGACTTTTTGGAGGTTAGGGATAAAAAGTTCCAGGAAGGTATTGATAAGTCTAAGCGTGGGAAGTTCAGTTCTTTGGATAGTCTTTATGAAATTCATAAAAAAACGATCACTAAAGAGGCTAAGCAATGAAATACAAAATAAAGGTTCCTCCACAATTCGAAAAAGATTTTGCCAAATTGGATTCTGTTACGCAGAGCAAGGTTCTTGTTGTTTTGGAAAGCATGAAAGAAAAACCGCTTTTTAACAGTAAAAAACTAAAAAGTGTTAAGGTCGGTTGTTTCAGGAGGCGAATTGGGGACTTCCGACTGCGGTTTGATTGTGAGAAAAAGATTGTTTGTTTGTATCGGGTTAGACATAGGAAAGAGGTGTATAGGTAGTGCCAAGTAATGAGTAATGAGTAATGAGTAATGAGTAATGAGTAATGAGTAATGAGTAATGAGTGGTTGGTGTTTTTGCTGCGCAAAAACGGCTTTTATAGTGAAGGCGCGGGGACCGCTCCGTTTCCTCGCGCTGTGGTGTTTCGTTGGCGCGAAACGGTTTGGCCGCTATTGCTAATGCATTGAATGGTTGCTAGATTTAGCGGTGTCTTAACCAATTTTTTATGCATAAAACAAAAACGCTCGATAATGGGCTTAGGGTTGTTGCGAAGAAACTTGAGGGGACGCAGGCTGTTACGGTTCTCATTCTTTGCGGTGCGGGGTCGCGGTATGAGGAACAGGGGAATCGAGGGATTTCGCATTTTTTGGAACATATGTTTTTTAAGGGGGCGAAAAAATACGGAAACGCAAAGGCTGTATCGGAAGCGATTGATGGTATTGGGGGCGAATCCAATGCTTTTACGGGAAAAGAGTATGCCGGTTATTATGTGAAAGTTGCTTCTCCTCATCTGGAGACCGCTGCGGATGTTTTGTCGGATATGCTTCTGAATGCGAAGTTTGATTCTGCCGATATCGAACGAGAAAGGGGGGTGATTTTGGAGGAGTACAATATGTATCAGGATACGCCGATGTATCAGATCGGATGGGATTTTGAGCATCTTGTTTTCGGGGACCAGCCGATGGGTTGGGATCAGATTGGTACGAAGAAGCTGATTCGCGAGGTTACGCATGATGATTTTGTTAAATATAAGGGTGAGTTATATACGGCGGATAATTGTGTTGTCGCGGTTGTTGGGAATATCGATGCCGATGAAGCTTTTTCTTTGATTGAAGGGAAGTTCAAGTTCGGAGCTGAGAAAAAGGGGCGGATTTTTGAGCCTTTTACGGAGGGTCTTTCTGATCGGGCGGAAAATTTACACAAGAAAAAGACCGAACAGGCGCATCTGGTTTGCGGGGCGCAGGGGATTTCGGAAAATGATGATGATCATTTCGCAATGCAGGTTCTATCTGTTGTTCTTGGCGGAGGGATGAGCTCGAGAATGTTTCAATCTGTCAGGGAGGAAAAGGGGCTTTGTTATTATGTTCGGACGAATACGGACGATTACACGGATTGCGGAATTATTTCTACGAGCGCGGGTGTTGATATTAAAAGAGTCGATGAGGCTCTTGCGGCGATCAAGGAGGAGTACGCGGGTGTTCGGGAAAAGGATGTTCCGAAGGCTGAATTACAGAAGGCCAAGGAGTATATGAAAGGTAAAATTGTCCTTAGATTGGAAGATTCCGAGGAAATGGCGCATCTGCTTTCCAAGTATTATCTTTTATATGGCGAGGTTCGAACGGCGGAGGAGGTCATCAAGGCGATCGATGCCGTTAAGGCTGAAGATTTGCGGCGAGTTGCTAAGGAGTTGCTTGCGGAGGATAGGCTGAAGACGGCCGTGATAGGGCCGTGTTAGTGAATAGTCACAGTCTATAGTGTGCGGTGTTTCTGTTCCACGCCTGTGGCGGGACTCGTCTACGACTCGACTGCTTTATGAATCTTTGCTGAATATTATCGAAAAACTGGATACATGATTCCCTTTGCCGAATTGGACGAAGACGTGTGCGGACATGTATTTGATGTTTGTTGCGTAAGGTTTGGCGTTGAGTTGTTCCAGAATGGGAGCTAAGTCATCGAATTTTATTCTGTAGTATTTTTTGTGAAATTTAGCGGGGTCGTTACTGTAGTTTGTTGGCCCAATGTTTGTTAGATCAGAGAAGGCTTGCTTCAGTTTACTTATAAACTCTTCGCGGTTTATTGTTGTAATACCCCTGATTTTTATGCTTACTCCTGATGATTGGCGGCTTATTTCCGGTTCCGGCTTGATGAGATCTTGGATTATTTCGACAAGAGGGAGTTTTTGAGGTTTTTCCGGTTTTGCGATTATTTGGAAGTTCGGTTCGATGGTTTTTGGGGTCTCAATCGGGCCTCTCGATCGGCTGTATCCTTTCAGGCGTGTTCTGTTTCTGGATATATATATTGCGAGCGTGGCGCTGCGGATTCGGTTTTCTTTTTCACTAAGATTCGGATCCCCCTCCCTCAATAATTCGGCGACGGCCAGTGCTTTTAGGTAATTATTGCTCATCAGTTTACTTTTTTGATTGTGATTTCGAAATATGTGATTCTGTCATGGGAGTCTATTTGAATATCTACTTTTATTCTGACTTCATTGGCCTGCATTGCGTGTCCGATTCCCAGTTGATACAAGGTGGGTTGTATGCTTTGGAAATTCACTCCTCTGTATTCGGCGTCCAGCTCGGATGTTCCCTGTCGTTGAATGCTGTTGTATCCGGATGCCATTTTTTTAAACTCATTATCGAGATGAGAAATGAAGTAATTTTTATCGATATTGATTAACTGATGGATCCTGTGAGTGTATAGTTTAATTTCTTGTGATGTTGTATGGACATTTACTTGTGGGAGTATGTGATCTTTTATTAGTTTTGCTGTTGGGGTTAGAGGGGGTGTGCTTGGTGTTTGTTGAAGCCTTAAAGGAGCTTTCGGTTCTTTTGGTGTTTCGATGGTTTTTTTCGGAGGGGATGATGGGGGTGTTGAAAATGAGGGTCTGTTTTTTTTCTGCCATGCGGTGAAGTCGGTTTCTCTCAGAATTTGATCTCGAACATCTTCAAGTCTTCTCCAAATTGTTGTTTCCGGATTAAATCCTTGCGGTATGTGTCCTCCGGGCAACCGGAATACATTTAATTCCGGCTCGTTTCCCAGCGTCGTAATTTTTACCAGGCAGCTTTCTCCCATTATAGTTGCGGTGACTATTCCCGGGTTATCAAGAAGTTGTACTATTAGCGCTTTAACTGCGCTTGTTTCTTTTTCAAAGTAGTTTGTTCTGACTGTTTTTTCTGCCGGAGTTTCATCCAATGATCCGATATGAGGGTATTCTTCAGGCATTTCTTTGTTGGAAAATTGAGTTTGGAGAGCATTAAAGCGGATTTACAGGTTTGAGTCAAGGTTTTGATGAGAAAATTGTAATAATCTATATATGTGGCTGTGCATATCGTTTTTTTGATCTGTTATCTAAAAAGTTACCCCCCTGTTTTTTAATCTAAATTTAATGTAAGTGGAGTATTTATAGGTTGGTTTTAAAAATTTTTAATCAAAAAAATATGAAAAAAATTATTGCATCGATTGTGATCGCGACACTTATTACTCCTCTTGTTCTGGCGGAGGAGCCTATACAGGGAGAGGTTCCTCTTCAGGTGGAGGAGGGAATTCAGGTTGAAATGCCGTCTGAAGATATTGAGGCTCCGCCTGAGATGGAGGCTGAGCCCGATCAACAGGAGGCTAACGGGGATGATTTCGAGCCTTTTTTGGATTATGCGGCTGAGGGAGTTTCAGGGTTAAGTTTTGGGGCTTATGAGACGGATATCTCTACGGGAGCGGCGACTTATAATTATCCGATTTATCTTCCTCCGGGGCGCAGCGGTTTTCAGCCTCAGGTTGCTATTTCTTATAATAATCAGGGAGCTTCATCGGACTCTTTTGCAGGTTACGGATGGGATCTTTTTACGGGAGGATCTATAAGTCGGACGCAAGAGTATGGGGTTTTTGATATTTATTCCACTAATGAGTTTAATTTAAATATGCCGGGGTTTTCAGGGAAGCTTTTACCGGTTAATTTGGTGGACTTTGAGCATGGGGAGTACGGACTTCAAATTGAGGAGGCTTTTTATAAGTATGAATTTTTGGCGGATGATAGTTGGGTGGTTACGGATCAAAGCGGTGTTCGATATACATTCGGAGTTTTGGCGGATTCCAGGCAGGATGACCCGAATGATTCTTCGCGGATTTTTGAATGGGAACTTACCGAAGTGCGGGATTTACAGGGGAATTTTGTGAGATTCGAGTATTTTAAAGATCAGGGTCGGATTTATCCTCAGGCGATTTATTATACCGGTTTTGATCAGTCTGACGGGCCGATTGAGGTAGTGTTTGAGTGGGATTTTCGTGATGATTGGACCAAGTGGTATGACAAAGGGTTCGAGGTTCGGACGGACTATCTGCTTTTCGGAATTGAGGTTTTACTGGAAGGGGCCTCCGTAAGAAATTATGATCTGTCTTATACTGTTGGTGATAATGGGAAAAGGGCGATGCTTTCTTCTGTTATGGAAAGTGCGGGAGGTATCACTTTGCCGGAGACAAGTTTTTCTTATTCGAAAAATGATGGAGATTACGATTTTTCTTATTCCGGGATTTATGCGGATATTTCCGATGGGTCGAATTTTGTGGATGTGAATGGAGATGGATTTCCTGATCAGACGCCTTTTCATGATGACGGGATTTATCCTTATATTTATTCAAGGCTTAACGATTCGGACGGGCTTTCTTTTTGGACAGAGGTTTTTGAGGCTCATTATTCGCGAGGAGGACTTAATGATACGCCTGAGGATGCAGGGCATTATTTGGACATGAATGGTGATGCATCGCCGGAATTTATTGTGATGTATGATTCGCCTTATATTTACGATGGGTGTGTTTATCGGAATTATGGAGAAGGACTTACGGGGGTTTATGATTCGGGTTGCAGTGAAGGAACGATAAGCAGAGGATCTCGCGGGTACAGGTTTGGGGATTTTGACGGAGACTCTCTTTTGGATCTTTTTACAGGAGACGCAGTGTCTGCTGATTGGACTGAACCGGGGGATTCTATTTATTTGAATAACGGTCATTATGATTTTTCCGATAGCGGGTATGATTCGGTTTTGTCTTTTTCCTGGGGTGCTTATGGTTATCCCAATTATTATCGGGGGCAGGATACTGGTGCGAGGCTTGTTGATATTAACGGCGACGGTCTTACCGATATTGTGCAGGGGTATGCCGACTTGCGATATTATAATCGAGCTGATGATAATGAGTATCCCGAATGGAGTTATTATTTGAATGATGGGAATGGCGGGTTTTCCTTGGATTCAGATTTTGTTTTGGAGTTTCAGTCGGAATTGTATTTTGCGGGAATGCAGTATTCGAGTCCAAATTATGAGGATGGCTCTTATTATTCTTCGAGCCAGGAGATGTGCTATGCGGATTTTAATGGGGACGGGATTGTTGATCTGCTAAGGAATGGGGAGGCTTATGTTTGGGATGGGGTTGATATGTGGACGGTTGCCAGTGTTCCGGCTCAGGATTTCGATGCTTGGTGCGGCGGTATCCAGTATGCGGGTACCAATATTTCTTATGGAACCAATGATTTGAACGGAGATGGGCTTATTGATTTTTTTGAGTCTTGGGAGGATATTGCCGGTCCGAGGGGAGCTTATTTCAATACTGAGGGGAAGCCGGATTTGCTTACCGGGATTATTACTTCGGAGGGGGCTGAAATTGAGATCGATTATGAGTCGGCTTTGCAGGGGGATAATCCGGAGTTGCCTTTTGCTCTTTATACGGTTTTCGAGGTTACCACTTATGATGGAATGGGTGGGGCCGTCACTACTTCCTACGATTATAGCGGCGGTAGTTATGTGAAGTATTTCGGTGCGGATCGAGCGAGTTTTGGGAGGTTCGCGGAGGTTTCTGTCTCTGAGCTTGGGCGTGAGACTATCTATTACTTCGAGTCCGGGTGCTCCGAGGATGAGCTTTGTTCAAGTGGTCTTGAGAGTGGCATGGTAATGCACATTGATGGTGAGGGTTGGTATGTTGTTGATGGGAATTATTTCAGAGAGGTGACGGCGAACATTGTTGATGCGGGGCTTTGTCAAAATGTTTCATGTCAAAATGGGTTCAGTGTTTATGAGTCTGAGATCCTTGATCTTTTGCCTATCGGTGAGGTTTGGGATGATTTGGGGGATGATTTTATGTATGAAGTTACTTATGAAAACCATGCGCTTAAAGGAAAACCTCTTGGGGTAGAGGTTTATGATGATTTGGGGAATTTGTATTCGCGGTCTGTGTTTGGGTGGGAGGTTTCCGATCTGGGGGAAGGGCGGTATTTTCCGCACATGGATTTAAGTTTGGAGTTTTCTTTTGAAGGAGAAGTTTCTGCGAGAGAGAAGGCGGTTTCTTATGTTTACAATAATGATTACGGGCTTCTTTCGCAGGAGATTAATTGGGGAGAGGTTGAGGCTGACGAAGGTTCTTTTGAGATTGTCGATTATCTTTTGGGGGATGAAATTTATACTTATTATTCTTATGCGGCTAATGAAGCTGATTTTGTCTTTGCTCAGGCTGAAGTTTTAGCTCAAGATGGAGATGGAGCTACCCTTGCGGATATGCGGTGTTTTTATGACGGATATGAAGTTTTGGGGGATATTGGAGATGGTCTTTTGACTCGCGAAAGTGTTCTCCTGGATGACGGTTCGCTACTTTTTTCGGAATATGAATACGATCAATATGGGAATAGGGTTTTAATCAGGGATCCCCGGGGATTTGAGACTAATTTTACCTATGATGAAAATGGTTTTTATCCTGAGACTATTACAAATGCAATGGGGCATAATCTTGAGTTAGAGATTAATTACTTAAACGGCGAATCTGCGAGAGAGGTGGATTTTAACGGATATGAATATGTTTATAATTATGATTCTTTCGGGCGGATTTTGGAGATTTGGGGGCCTTCTGTTGATGGTTTGAGTAGTGTTTTGCATGTTTCGTATGAATATGATGATATCGATATGCCGAGGAGTGTGCGCGAGAGCCTAAGTGATGGAACGATCGATGGTTTTAATAAATATACTTATGTTGATGGTCTCGGGAGAGATGTGCAGATTCGGGTGGAGGGGGAGGTTGATTATAGTGTTTCCGATGTAACTTATGATGAAAGCGGACAGGTTGAGTTTGAGGGGCTTCCTTATTTTGAAGCGGGCACTACCTATACCGGGTTGAATGTTGGATGGCCGGGGATTTCTTATGAGTATGATGGTTTGGGACGAGTTGTTTCTATGAGTACCCCAATGGGGGACTCTTCTACCGATTATGGGGTTCTTTCCGAGGTTTTCGTGGATCCTTTGGGGAACAGTTCTGAGTTTTATTATGATATTTACGGAAATCTCGTGGAGGTCGTCGATACTTATTTGGATTCGACCTATTATGAGTATGATCTTCTTGGGAATCTTGTTTCTATTGAGGACGCGCATGGGAATTTGAGAAGTTTTGAGTGGGACCTTTTGGGTAGGCTTGTTTCTCAGGAGGAGATGCATGATCCTTTCGCTGCAAATTATGCGGCTTGGGGATATTCTTATGATGAAAACGGTAATCTTGCGGAGCAGTTCTTACCTGATGGGGAGAGTGTTTCGTATGTTTATGACGAGCTTAATCGGACTGTTTCCGAGGATTATTCCGGGAATCCGGGGGTTGAGTACAGCTTCGAGTATGATACTTCTCTTAACGGGGTGGGGCTTTTGGCTTCGGCTTCGTTTGATGGGGGCAGCGTTTCTTATGAGTATAATGCTCTTTCCGGTGTTTCTTTTGAATCAAAAAACATTCAAGGACATATTTTTGATATGAGTCTTGAGAATGATTTAATGGGTAGGGTTACTTCTATTGTTTATCCCGGAGGGGAGGAGGCGTATTATTCGTTTAATGAGGGTGGAGGGGTAGAAAGCATTACTTATCAGGGCGAGGTTGTTATTAGTGACATGGACTATTCCGCAATGGGGCAGTTTTCTGAGGTTTCTTATGGGAATGGTGACATTATTACCAGCATTTATGATCCTGAACAGATGTATTTGCTTGAAAATAAGTCTGCAGTTTCCGGGAGCGGGGAGGTGCTTCTTGATTTGAGCTATGAGTATGATGCTATTTCCAATATTCTTTCTGTTACGAAGCCGGAAGTGCAGGTTTTTTATGAATACGATGATCTTTACAGGTTGATTTCCGCTTCTGCGACAGGGAATGTTCAATATGAACATTCCTATGATTATGATGCGATTGGGAATATGATTTACAAGGAGGGAATTGGGGGTATGTTTTATGAAGGTGATAACCCTCATGCGGTGACTTCCGCGGGAGATTATGTTTTTGATTATGATGATTTTGGAAATGTTGTTTCCGATGGGGCGGCTTTTTATGTTTATGATTACAAGGGTCAGCTTAAGTGGAGCGATCCGGGGATATATTTTTACGATCATTTGGGGCGAAGGTTTTGTAAGGATTTGGGCAATGGCGAAATATCGTTTTATCCGAGTATGTTTTATGAGGAGGAGTGGTTGGGTTTTGGAGAGGGAGTTACTCGTAATTATGTTTTTGTTGATGGAGTGAGGGTTTATGTTGATGAAACGGAGATCGAGATTCCTTTGGATTATCGGAGCGGCTTAGTTTCTCAAAATAATGGGTGGGCGAGGATTTCTTTTGATGAAGTTTTTCCTGCGGGAGCGGATGTGGCTGTTTTTTCTCAGATTCAATCTGAGATTCATCCCGATTATTCTCATGTTGACTTGCGTGATGTTGATGAGGCCGGCTTTACTTTAAGGCTTGAGGAGGATAGGGGCGTTGATTTAAGTTGGATGAATGGCGGTCATATACCTGAACAGATTGGATACATTGTTGTTGATTTGAATACTTTGACTTCCGGTATGCGTGGCGGTAAGGATGCCTGCTATCAGACTGTAAGGCTTGATAATATCTGTTCTATTGAGTTTGATGAGCCTTTTGCGGAGGGGGAGGAGGTTGTTGTTTTGGCTCAGATTCAGACGGAGCATGGCGGGCATACGGTACATGTTGAGGTATTGTCTGTTTCCGAGGATGGGTTTGAAATGGAGCTGCAGGAGAATATTGGCAATGGAACTTCCGGTGATTGGGACGGCATGCATGTCGGTGAACTTGTGGCCTGGGTTGTTTTTCCTGTTATCGACAACCCTTTTGGGTCTGAAGCGGGGAGTGTTTTGGTTGGGGATGACTGGGAAAGCGTGAGCTTCTCCGAGGTTTATGAAGAGGTGCCTATTGTTTTTGTTTCTGAGATTTCCGAAAACGAAACTGATGTAACATGGAGTGATATTAAAAATGTTATGGAGCTTGGGTTTGAGGTGAGGGTTGAGGAGCTTTTGGCTGCCGGATGGGATGGGATACACGCGGATGAAGAGATTGTTTGGTTTACTATTGATGAGAATTCTTAATTTTCGATTGCCAATAACCAATGAATTCAATTTGAAAATTGAACATTGAGAATTGGTAATTTTTATTTACATTTCCTCGTAAAAAGTGTACACTATAGGTGCAACTTATGTGTAACGTCTAATCTTATGACTACCAAGTTGATCGGTATCAAAAAATTCAGGCAAAACATGACTTCTCTTTGGAAGGAGGCGCGTGAAAAGAACATTCGATTCATTGTGTTGCATCATTCTGAGCCGATTTTTGAGGTCAAGCCTGTTACGGAAGATGAGTTGATTCTCGATAAGTATGGTGAAGAGATCGAACAGATTTGGCGTGATTACAAAAATGGAGCCAAAGTGTACACGCTTGAGGAAGCGCGTAAGAAACTTGGTGTATGAATAGATATAAAATTCGACTTTCAAAACGGTCTGTTAGAGACATGGAGTTTTTGTCCCTGAACTTGAAAAATAGAATTATTGAAAAACTATATTTCTATGTTGAACAAGAAAATCCATTATTTTTTGCGAAGAAATTAACTGGTTATGGGAAGAAAACGTATAGGTTTAGAATTGGTGATTATAGAGCTGTTTTTCGAGTTGATGAGCAGGGTAAGGTGATTGTGCTTCTTGTTGTTAGGGTTTTACACAGGAAGGAAATATATCGAAGGGTTTAGTTTATGACCTACTTCTCCCCAAACTCCCACACTCCATCCCAATTCTCCGGGGTGTTGTTTTCGAGTTTGGCGATTCGTGCCAGATATGTTTTGGTTGGGCCGTCGTCCGGTATTTGCGTTAGTACTTCTTGGAATCTTTCGCGCGCGCCTTGCCAGTCGGCGTTTTTGTAGTATTCGATTGCTTGGTGGAAAGTGTTGATTGCCGGGTGTGGTCTTGGCAAAAGTTCGTAGATTGTGACGGCATCTTGTTTGCCTTTGACGCGGACTTTGTCGAGGCGCCGCCATGCGAATTTGTCTGCCAGCTTTGCGGCGGTTTTTTCGGCTACGAGGATTTTTGTTCCGTAGAATTTGTTGGCGGTTTCGAGTCTTGCTGCCAGGTTAACGGTGTCGCCGACTGCCGTGTAGTCGAATCTTTCTTTTGAACCGAGGTTGCCGACTACCGCTTCTCCTGTTGCGATTCCCACTTTGAATTTTATATTCGGGATTTTCGTTAAAGCTTCAAGGGCGGTTTCGCAGGCCAGTTCTTCTTGGTTTTCTACCGCCAGAGGTGCTCCCCAAAAAGCCATGATCGCATCGCCTTCGAACTTGTCGACGGTTCCTCCGTTTTTCATGATTATTTCTGAAAATATCGAGAAATATTCGTTCAATTGTGCGGTCAGTTTCTCGGGATTTTCTTTTTCCGCCCAGGAAGTAAAATTTGCAATATCCGCGAAAAACGTGGTTATAACCTTCTTTTCTCCACCTAAATGCAAGGTTTCGGGGTTTTTTAACACCTCATCCACAACATCCTTGGAAACATAATGCGAAAAGGCGGACTTAATCTGCTTGCGCTTATGGATTTCGGTAAGATAGCGGTAAATTATAGCAATAAGGTAAAGGGTAGCGAGCGCGAGATAAGGATGAACCAGGTCGAGAATTGTTCCGTTTCGAAAGGCTGTCAAAGCGAGGAGCCAATAACCTGCGACGGCCGCGGGAAGTACCGGAATGGTTGCGAAGATTTTCAGATGCAAAAAGAGTCCCATCGCGGCTGCCAGAAGTATGAAATTGATTACCGTTTGTTCCGGTTTGGTTGTTTTTTGCAGGAAATTTTCTTCGAGAATTGTTTGGATTGTGTTTGCGTGGATTTCTACTCCGTACATCAAGTTTTCTCCGAGAGGGACAGTGTAGTTGTCTTGCAATGTGGGGGTTCCGACTCCGATAAGTACGATTTTGCCTTGGATTTCATTTTGATTAAAGGTTCCATTGTAGATATCTGAAAACGAGAAGTATTTGTAGGATCCTGCGGGGCCTGCATAGTTGATGTACATTTGACCTTGTTCATCGAGTGGTGGCGAATAGGTTTTCCCCGAGAAAAATTCTGCTATTTGGAGGTCAAAGCTGTTTTTTGCATTTATTTTTAGAACCGCCGAAGATTGGGAAAGTTCGCCGTAAGAGTATCCTTCACCTGCTGCCGTTTTTGAAATCAGGTCGATTGATGTTGTGTCGGGATATTTTACCAGGAATACATTCCCGGATTTTTCCATTGCTTCTGCGAGAGCCAAGTCGTCGGGATGGTCTTTTTCCAGGTACGCGAGTTGATCTTCTATCAGTTCGTCACTTGTTTTGTTTGTTGCCAAAGTTTCTATTAAGGCTTCTTCCGATAAACCTGTAGATTTTCGGTTAAAAACAAGGTCGATCCCAATAACCGCGGCGCCTTCCAGGTTTTCGATAGCTTTTGCGTAATATTCGCGGCTCCAATCCTGCCATCTGCCGAGCATTTCATCGGACAAGCTGTGTTCGTCGATATAAACTATGACTATTTCTTCGGCCGGGGTCATGTCATGGTAGAGATTTTCTTGGAGCTTTTCCTGAAAAGAGCTCGGATTAAAAGTTATTATCGAGGCCAACAAGGCCACGAACAGAGTTAGGGCGAGTTTTTGCATAGTTGGTGTCATAATCCTAGTATTATACCATGAAATGGGCATGGGGCATAGGGCATCCCGCCAAGGCGGGACTCGCCTGCGGCTCGTAGGGGCATGATGATTGCGGCCTTCGGCCGCTGGTGGTAGAATCGATGGGTGATTTTTTAACCGACGTTAGTATGTCCAATGAAGTTCTTTTTATTCTGCAGTCGCTCGTGCTGCTGTCTTTTGCTCTTTTTGCGTTCCGGATGGGGCGGGCTTGGCTGATTGGGTTTCTTGCTGTCAATGTTGTGCTGATGAACATTTTTGTTCTGAAGCAAATGACTCTTTTCGGGTTAGCTGCAACGGGAGGGAATGTGCTTTATGCGAGTGTTTTTCTTTGTACCGATCTTTTGTGTGAGCATTACGGCAAAAAAGAGGCTCTTAAGGCTGTTCGGATCGGCTTTTTTGTGTCGGTTGTGTTTGTTGTGATGAGTCAATTCATTTTGAATTTTGCGCCGAATGATTGGGATTTCGCGCAAGGGGCTTTTGAGACGATTTTTACTCTTTCTCCGAGAATCGTTGCGGCTTCTATGGCGACTTATTTGGTCGCGCAGCATTTGGATGTTTATATTTTTGATAAAATTAAACGTGCGACCAGAGGGCGGATGCTTTGGCTTAGGAATAATGCTTCTACGATGGTTTCTCAATTTGTGGACAGCGCGATGTTTACGATGCTGGCTTTTTATGGGGTGCCGGGGTTCGAGGCGATTTTCCAGATTATAATTTTCACCTGGATTATAAAAATCATCGTTGCGGTATTGGACACGCCGTTTATGTATTTAAGTAAAGTAGTTGGTCATGCAGGAGATCGAGATTAAAATTTTGGGTATTAACAAAAGTTCGCTTCAGCGGAAGCTGAAAGCTTGCGGGTACAGCCGGGTTTTTTCGGGAAAGATTGTTTGTTGGCATTTTGATTTTCCGGATAAAAGCCTGCGAAAGGCGGGGAAATTGATTCGTTTGCGAGATTTTGGGAAGGGAAAGGTTGAACTGACTTATAAAGGTTCGAAAGAGAAAGGCGCTTCTTGTAAAATCAGGCAGGAGATTGAAACCGAGGTTGGGAGTTTTGAAGAGGCTTCGGAAATTTTTTCTAAAATCGGACTCAAAGGAAAATTTTATTCAGAAAAAAAGAGGACTTCTTATAAAAAAGGGAGGGTGCGAGTTGAGATTGATGAGTTTTTAAAAGAGGGCGTGACTTATGCGGAGATTGAGGCGATGTCGGAGAAGTTGGTGTATCGAACGATCGAGGAGCTTGGGCTTGAGGGGTACGAGACGAGCTGCGAGTCTGCGATGAAGGTGGTGGGGAAATCAAAGATCAAAGATCAAAAATCAAAAATCAAAGACTGTAGAGTGGTGGTGTTTTGAATCTCTTTTAATACTCGTAACATCCCATCTCAGGTGAGGCAAAGTTTCTTGGGTTTCCGTCCAAGTCTCAACAGTCAACCTGACCTTTACTTATCCCCTGGAAGTGCTATAATTCTTTCCTTAATAATAATATTATGGAAAACGGAGTTTTGAGTAGGCATCTTGAAGGGGTTGCAAATGACGATGCCAGGGAGCCAAGTGGTATTGTCCCCTGGATGAAGGAAAACATGGGGACTTATCGCAGGACTCGTTATTCTGTTGAGAGAGTGCAAAGGAGGAGCAAGGAAGAGCAAATGAATATGAAGTCTGTTGATATTATGAGGGTTTTGAATCTTATTGATCATTTAGTTCAGTCTAGAAGTGGTTTCCAGAAAGTTCTTACGAAGATTACTCAAAAATGGAGCGATTATCCTTCGACTTTCGGGGTGGATTTTGGAGATTTTGAGTATCCGCGGGTTTCCAGTATCGATTGGGATAGTCCGCTTTTTAAGGTTCTCCAGGCGGGGATTAAGGATGCTTTGACTTTTCGCAAGGGGGACAGTCTTGAGGACAAGGTATATTGTCTTAAAAATGTTTGGAGCTCTTTAGATGTAAAGTCCGGTACTGAGGCAAATTTTCTTAAGGGTATTTTCAAAACAGTTTTCGGGAAGATGATTAAAGATGGGTTGGTGGCCGGAGTTAAGACGATAGATGGAGTTTCGGATGGTCGTTTTAAGAAAATATGTGATATTGTTGAAAGTCATTCCGATCTTCAACATGCTGTTGCCAGTTTTGATATGGATTTTTTGCTGAAGAATCCGGATATAAAGGCTCTTATGATTGGGATTCTGCGTAGACAGAGACCTGCTCATAGTGAGTTTGAAAAGCAATGTTATCAGTATTGGCTACAGAGTTATGTTGTGAGGATCTTCGATCAGTATGTTGAGGTTTCTTTTACCGATAAGGATTCTCTTCGCGGCAAGGACTTTTCTCCCGTTTTGCAGTGTATGTAACCTTTTTGCGCCGTGAGCAAGCCGTTTGTTTTGGGGATTTTTTGGTGAAGTGGTAAATTTACATTACCTCTTAATCCATCTTACTTATGAAAAAGCTAATAGCTTTGGCGGTCATCGCTACTTCTTTATTTCTGCTACTGCCTCAGGCAGGGGCGACTTACACTTATAATCCTTTCGATAAGCCGACTTATAAGACGGCGGTGCTCAAGACTGAGCATTTTTGGATTGAGTATAGCAAGGCTGAGTATTTTGATTTTTATATAACACCGGACAACAATCAGAATAATATTGCGGATCGCGTGGATGAGATTGCGGATTTGCTTGAGGATATGTGGGACGCGGAGGTTGACGGGCTTGGGTATAGCGCTCCCGGTGGTTCCGAGGAAGACTCCCGCGTGCTTGTCATTCTTGATGAAGATTATGATTACATTTGGGAAGGATATTTCGGGCAAACTTATGTGGGTTCGGATTTGAATCCTTATATTGTTCTCGATATGAATCAGTCGGATGAAGACATGGCTTTGACTATTGCTCATGAGCTTTTTCATGCGATCCAGTTCGGGTACGACCCTTATTTTTCTACTATTTATACCGATTTGAACTTCTCTGAGGGAAGTGCGCAGGCGATTGCCGAGTATGTTCTTGAAGATATTTCTTTGTCGCAGGATTATGCTTCTTATTATTTTGAAAACTATTTCGACTCGCTTTACGGGTCCAATCCTTATGATGCACTTTTTCCTTATTCGACCTATTTGTGGCCGAAGTTTTTGATGGCCAATTACGGGGAAGATTCTGTGAGGAGGATTTTTGAAACTTTATTCGATATGGCGACTTCGGGAGACTATTTTGTGGATATGTTTGAGGCGACGGATCGAGCTTTGCAGGCTTATTATGATACGGATATTTATGAGGCTTATCGTGAGTTTTCTATCTGGAATTATGATGTTGATCGCTATGGCGACGAGACTCTTACGGAAGGGATTGCGGAGGCTGGGTTTTCCGAATATGTCTCGAGTTATCCTTTTTTCAGGGGTGTGACGGGTTATGATTATTATACGAGTATGACGTCGCCTTTCGGGGCGAGTTATGTTCATTTTGATCCTTCTAATGTTGAGGAAAATTTAAAGATAAATGTTTACGGGCAGGATGATGCGAAGTGGATGGTAACGATAGTTGGGAAGAGAGGGAAGACGGTTTCCGAATTGGATCACAGGTTGATTTATCAGAATGAATCGGAGGTTTCTTTCACGGTTGAGAATGCGGATCGTTATTCGGAGATTGTTATGATTATGAGTCCGGTTCCGACCGGGTTTTACTCTTATTTGGATTTTTCCAAGTATTATTCTTACAGTTATTATGCTGAAGATGTGCATGGTGTTGATGCGAAGGATGTTTCCGGGTTTGAGGAGGGTGGAGTTGTTAAGGATTTGTTTTGGGATATGGGGGCTGAGGATGAGTATTTTTATCCTATAAAAGCTCTTAAGGCTGAAGGCGTTATCGAGGGTTATCAGAACTCGACTTTTCAGTCGGATCGAATTATTTCCAGAGGTGAATTTGTGAAAATGCTGGTTACCGCTTTTCGGCCGGATGCGGATTTGTCAGGAAAAGTGAACTGTTTTAAGGATGTTTATGAGGGTTTTTATGAGGAGTATGTTTGTTACGCGAAGGAGCTCGGATGGGTTGAGGGTTATGATAATGGGTATTTCTACCCTTATGGAAGTGTGGATAAAGTTACTGCTGTAAAGGTTATGCTGGATGCACAGGGTGTTTCTGTTAGCGCGAAGAACGGTGGGGCTCTTTTCTCCGATGTGAAGAGTGATGCTTGGTACTCGAAATATTTGAATAAGGGTTATTCTTGGGGGCTTTTTGATCAGAAAAAGGGGTATAGGTTCGATCCGGGAAGAAGTATTACGAGAGGGGAGTTCGCGGATCTGCTTTACAGGATGATGGGGGTCGCGGAAATTGATGAGGCGGTTGACGGGAAAGGTATCTCTGATATTGAGGTTCGGGATTATTTTGTCTTTGACGAGGATGCGCAGTTTACTTATGCGATTTTTGATGAAAATGGGGATCGAATTGGAACGGAGGTTGTTTCCAATGTTGATGATTGCGTCGGATATACCGTTTGTATTGCTCAGGAGTCACCGAGTGGTAGGTTTTATTATTATTATAAAGATGATGAGGTCAGGATGTACCAGGAGATTGGGGATGGGGGCCAGATTGAGTATTTCGATCCGTTAATTGTGCTCGCGGATCATGATGTTGTGGAGTTCAATAAGGTTGAGCAAGGGGATGCGGTGATTGGCGGAACTTCTGTTGAGCTGATCGATGTTGTGTCGAGCGCGGATGTGGGGATGGCTTCGTATGTGTATGCGGATGGGCGGAAGTATGAGGATGTTCTGAAGGTCGATTGGACGCAGGTGATGAATTATAAGGTTGTGATCGGGCTTGAAAGCTTCTATGGGGTTATGATGATTGACGGTGTTTCTTATTGGGCTGAGGGGATCGGAATGGTTCGGCAAGAAACCTCATGGACGGATGAGTTTATGGGGGAGGAGGAAGATGGCTATGGGGCGGTGTGGGAGATGGTGAGGTCGTAAATCATAGATCTAAAATCAAAGATCAAAGATTATAGATCAAAAATCAAAAATCTAAGACTTTGGCAAATTGGGGCGTTTGGAGGGGTGGGAGTAATGTTTAATCTCTGCGTCTTTTTAGTCCGATCAAAGCAAGCAATGCTGCGACTCTTGTCATTACGCCTCCGACTTCAGGGGTTTCTGCGGTTGCGACTGCACATTCGCAGCCTGTTGGGTCTTTTTCGCTTGAGTCGTCATCGTCTCCTTCGATGTCATCATCATCGTCCATTGGATCTGCCGAGTCATCGTCATCATCTCCTGTTTCTTCGGGGTAGACTTGCTCGTCGTTTTTTTCTACTGTTATTGAATCATCTTCCATTGTTACCTCTATTGTGTCGCCGATTTCTGTTGCTTTTGCTTCTAATAATTCCTCTAATTGGTCAGGGCTGGAAATTTCTTCGCCGCTAGGGTTCAAGTGGGCGGTTACGGTTGGGTCGGTAACGGTCATTTTTAAAACAGGCGAGTTCCAAGAGAGGTCGTATCCGGTTCCTTCGTGGCCGAAGTAGAATTGGTCGTGGCCGATGAAGATTTGGGTTTCTGTACCCATGCTTTCGAAGTGAAGTCCGCTTTGGTCATCGACTATATTTACATCATAGTATGCGTTTTCTATTTGATCTCCCCAAAGAATGACATCAATGCCGCTTCCTGCCTGCAGTTCTGCGTAAGCCGGGGTTTCTCCGTCGTCTCCAAGGGCTACGGAGAATTCCAATATGCAGGATTCGTCGTTTGCTTCTGATTGGCGGACACGTGAGCCCTCTTGTTCGTCACAGTCTGTCCAAATGATTTCGCAGTCTGCGTCTTCGAGGTCTATGGCGAAGTCACAGTCGTTGTCTTGGCCGTCAAAGGTTTCTGCTGCGGCCGGGTTGATGAATTGGTCGTCGTCGTCGCAGTCTTCTGCGTTGGCGATGTAGCCTTCCGGCGCGGCGCAGTCTTCTACCGATATATTAGGGTCGCCGTATCCGTCACCGTCGTTGTCCAGGTAGAAAGATTGGGTTGTTATGTCGTTTTGAGGATATCCGTCGCAGTCGTGGTCGATTTCGTCGCATTGTTCCAGGGCGTCTGGGTTGGTGTCAGGATCTCCTTCTGCGCAGTCGCCTTCGCATTCTGCGTATCCGTCGGCGTCTGCGTCGATTTCGTCTTGAGGGATTACGCCGTCACAGTCGTTGTCTAGGCCGTCGCAAAGTTCTGGGGCTCCGTTGTAGGTTTGTGACTTTTGATCATCACAGTCGTAAGGGTTATCTACATAATTTGGGGGAGGAGAGCAGGCTTCTTCTGGGTAGTTAACGTCTCCTTGGCTGTCCCCGTCTCCGTCGTAGTAGTATGTTTGCTGGTCGACTGCGTTGTTATCGGGAGTGCCGTTACAATCATTGTCGGTGTTGTTGCAATATTCGATTGCGCCTGTGTAGGTGTCCGGGTCTGTGTCGTCGCAATCTCCTTCTGTAGGGGTTTGGCCGTCTCCGTCTTGGTCGTAATCGTTTGGGTTGTCTGATGTTGATGGGTCACAATCGTTATCGATTCCGTCTCCTGGGATTTCTGTTGCTCCAGGGTTTACGTTTGGGTCGTTGTCGTTGCAGTCAACGTCTTCGGTGTAGCCGTCGTTGTCGAGGTCGAGGGGGCCTTGTTGCTGGTTGTTTCCTTGGCGGTATACGAGTTTGTAGTCGCTTCCGTCGAGGATGCTGAAGTATGCACGGTCGCGGTAGGGGTCGTAGGTCATTGCGTATGCGTCGGTTTCGAAGATTGTGGCTACTTCTGTTGGACGGTCCATTTGCATTATAATCCCTCCATCTTGCCACCATAATCCGTCGTCGTATGCTTCTGGGTGTTCTTCGTCTGTTGAGGTGTTGGCTCCTGAGATTTCTCCTGTTAGATTGCTAACAATGTTATCTTGTTCGTATATGTTTACATAATTTGCATATACAAATTCTCCATTTTGATCAGTTTCGTTATATGATAGATGCCCTCCTATGCCAGGAATTTGTCCTTGATTCATCCATGGAGAGCTTAAATCTGCTCTTGTATAAAGAAAAGTTCCTCCACCGGAAATATCTCCGATCATCATCTCAAGGCCTCCTGGGGCGATATCATACCCATCTAAATCATGTTCTGATAATTCTGTTACTTCTTGAGGCACTCCTTCGCCAATTGATTTGTATAATGTTGCAAATAATCCATCAAACGACAAGAAATATTCTGTGTCGGTTTCTGGTAAATATCTTAGCTTGTATTGTGTTTCTCCTGTTATCTCCAAATGTGATCCTGCATCTATAATTGCTGCATCAAAATCATCAGGCATGTCTGCATGAGCTTTTTCTTCTAATCCTGCTGCTGTGGCCGCTCCTGCTAGTGCTAGTAGTAGGGCTGGTGTATTGTTTTTTGGATTTTCTCGAGTCATTTTATAACGATAAAATCTACTCTCCCCCTCGAGAATCTATCGTTACCAGAGTGGCCGTCTAATCTGTAAGTGCTGTATTATAGCCCTATTTTTGCGGTTTTGTCAAGTCCTATTTTGTGATTTTTTGGTGGTACTTATTTTGTTATCCCCAATTAGATATCCAGTAAAAGATTATTAGATGTGCCAACAGATAAATCCCACTTAATCCTATTATAATAAATTGGATATAATTTAGAGTCTTTATCTTAGGTTGTTTTTTCGCTAATTTTGAAATGCTAATATAAGCTAATAAGAACCATATTAATAGAGTTGCATATTGAATAATAGCTCCCCATAAGGCATTAAACGAAATACTTGATTCTAACTCTTCTATAAGGTCAGATTCATCAATAATAACATTGTTGGAAAAATAAAGATCATCCTTGCTTTTTGCTAAGAAATAAAGATTTTCTATATTAGTCCATTCGTATAGAATTGTTTTTTTCTCAGAAGGAGCTAATAAAGAGAAGGTTGCTAGCCCTATAGGATTTCTTTGGGAGACAAAAAGTTGATATTCATAATCTTCTGAAGATATTGCAATAATCGATAATTCTTCTGACGTATTATTGGTTAATTCTAAATAAAGATTGTTAGAAGCAGGAAGTTCGTAAGGTATAGCTAGAGCTGTAAATAAGACTAGAAAAGCTACATGTATTAATCCAAAAGAAATAACTACTAGTTTAATAAGAGTTTTTTTCATAAAATATTAGCTTTTACTGGAATATTTTTTGTCGCCACTATCATTTGTATCATCATCAAAATTTTCTGGCAAATCGTTATAATTAATGGCTGCGTTAGGATCATCAATGCCTAGGTATTCAAAATAACTGTTTAATACATCTGAAAGCATATATTCTGTACCTGAAGCATCTAGCTGAGATAAAATTTCTCCAAAAATTGCACCTGCTGTATTAGAAGATAAATCTTCATAAGAAAAAGCACTCTCGTTTAAAGCTTCGTTGCTGGAAAGACTTTGTCGAATTTCAAGGGCATAACCCGCAAGCTCTGCTGCAATAGCACCGTAATCGTAACTAATTTTTGCAGAAGCAAAGAAATGTTTTAAATCAATCCAGCCAGCTCTTTTAGTGTAAAGGTATCTCGTGCTAATATTTGGCTCTGTTCTATTTGTGTAATATGAATGCATTAGATTGAAAATGTGATTCGATAAACATTTGGATTCATATCCTTTAACTATATCCAGCAAGTTTTCTATTCCTCCAGCTTGAGTTTTATTAGGCTCTTCTCCATTTGGATCGATGTATTTGATCGGATTATTAAGCACATAAGAATAACTGTTCAACGCTTGTGGATTCCTAAGATTTTCAAAAAGCCTCTCATCATAAACAGCCGGATCCTGCCCCATGAACCTTCCTACTTCAGGATTATAATACCGTGCTCCATAGTAATATAGCCCTGTTTCTTCATCCTCTTCCTGTCCTGTGAATTTATAATCTGTTCCAAAGTCGTTTTCCATAGCAGAATACCCCTCTCCATAAGGGTAATATTCGTACTCCGCGACTATCTCCCCGGCCTCATTTGTAACCAAAGCTGACCCTCCAAGATGATCTTGGTGGAAGTAGTAACCCTCGGCAAAAGCCATCCCTGAAGGCCCCAGAATTCCCCCCAAAAAAAGTAAACAAAATAGTTTTTTCATAGTTTTGGATTTTAACCTGATAGAGCATTCAAAATACCACCTCCACATTAAATCTAGATTAAAAAAAAGGGGGGTAATTTGTAAAAATTATGACATCTTAATGTGCTTTAATTCTGGAATGCGTAGTTCACAGGACTGCTTGAATATTCATTATAAGAGCCTTCTTTTGGCCAGTAGTAGGTTTCTCCTTTGTGTGTCATGTATCCGATTGTGTTTATGAAGCTTCTATCACTTGATATAGGTTCATCTGTAACTATTTGATATTCAAGGTAAGTTATTGGTCCATCGCTGTTTTCTATGGTTTGGATGAAGGAGAGTTTGAGGATAGGGTATGTCATTGATTCTTCTACCCCGATGAGTTCGTCTATTGTTCCGTTAGATGTACCAAGGAAGTGGTCATCTATATTGAGGATTTCTACATTTAGTTTATTGTTTATATCTGTTGTGAAAAGTTCTGAATTTTCATTTTTTCGTCTTGTGGTGGGGAAGGTTTCAACGCTTGTATCCGCCTCCGCAAACTCATTCTCATCAACAATCTGCCAAGTCATAACAACCAAGTCGTCCGCATAACTGCATCCATTTCTCGCCTCACTAACAGTCCCATCCGCACACGCAATCAATTTTCGATCGTTGTCGCTGCAGTTCCCGGCACCGTCGTCATCTTCACACTCCGGCGTCCTAATTTTTATAAAAAACTCACTTCCCTGGAACTGGTCGTCGCCATGAACATAAAGAGGCATGGTCACGGTATCGCCGTAGTAGATTCGGTTCCAATTGCACGCGTCATCGGGGTCATCAATGTCATCGCATTCTTCAGCGCTGTCGCCGTATCCCGGTATCGGAACATAATAATCTCCGCTTCCCCTCCCGGACTGTCCTAGAATTTCGAAGTCGTAAGTTCCGACTTCTTCTCCATCGCCATTTTCCAAAACACCCGCTACTGAATGATCGCATCCTCCGTTGCACCTGGCGCCGATGTATGCGAGGGCTTTTTCGAAGGCGGTGCCGGCTGTGACTTGTGCTTGGGTTGAGGCCCAGATTGCGTCGACTCGATTCAGGTTGCGCGAGATGCTGTCCAGCAATGTTGATCCTATCAGCATTAGTGCCGTTATCATCAATATTGCGAAAATGAGCGAGATTCCGGATTTAGTATGTAGATAACAGTGAGTAGATAACAGTGGAGTGTTTTGCCCGCTACCGGCCTTGGCGCTGGTCTGCGAAGTGCTTTTCTTCCACCTTATTGTAGACTGTCGATTGTTCACTGTTGACTAAATTAATAATTATGCACTTCTCCAACCAATTCCAGCGTTTTTTGCTCCCCGTCAGCGGTCCAGCCCACTTCGGATGAAACTGTCATATAGTGTGCTGTTGCCGGGAAATGGGTGTCGTATGTAATTTCTATTTTTCTGTAAAAGGTTGTCTCTTCGCAGGTATGGGCTGCCGGTAATCCTGTTGGGTTTGTGAAAATATTGTGATTTCCCGCTGCTAAATCTTCCACCTGACATTCGTAAATCAAATATTCTTCGTCGAAAATGTCCGCTCCCGGGTCGCCGACCAAGATATATTCGAAAAAGTCGTCTTCAAGGTTCAGCTTGAGGACATATTCTCCTTCGCCTATCAGGCTTGAATCGCAGTTTCTGATGTTGATCAAAGGTCCGTCGGCGGTGTTCCAGCAATCGTCGTTTTGGAGGCCGTATCTGAGCCAGTTCGTATCGCGGATGTTTGAAACTGCGTCGATTCCTTCTTTTGCGAGGTTGGTTGCGAACATTCTGTCTTGCGAAAGTTCATCTCCGACGAGTCCTGTTCGCACCATGATGCCCACCGATACCGCTCCGAGAGCGATTACGGTTACGGCAACTATTGTCTCGATTAGAGATTCTGCGCGGAGATGCTTTTTTGTTTTGATTTTCACGGGTTTATTGTAGATAGTGGAGAGTATATAGTAAATAGTAGATGTTTGTGGTAGAATTCTCCACCTATGAATTCAAGAAACAAACCTTCAATTTCAGAACGGGAAAAAATGACTCGAGAAGAGGTCATCGACTTTTTGATTCGGGGGCTTAAACAATTCCCCGGGAATAGAAAAATCGGATTTTTTGGAGGGGAAGATTTGACTGTCGGGCAAGCGATTAAGTATTTGGAACAGGGAGGGAATGCAAGTATCCAATTGGTGAATGCCTGGGTTCAGATGGATAGCGTGACCATCATTCCACAGGAGGATCCGCAGTCCGACAATAAGGTTTGGACGGCCATCAAGAGGGTCGGCAAGGCGGTTTACGATTTGCTAGGTCCGTAGGTTTTCATGTCTCGGAATTTCAAAAAATTCCGAGATTACAATCAACTTCGTAAAAATAGGTTGAGCACACAGCGAACTTTTGAACATTTGGGTCTCGAGGGTCCCAAATGTGAGAAAGAGAAGTTAAGCGAAACCTATTTTTACGAAAACATTGTGGGGGAGCTCGCGAGGGGGATACTTCCCCTTCGCGCTATTTTCTGATAAATTTGTCTTTGCAATGAAAACCAAAAACAAACCTGCTTTTTCTCTGGTCGAAATTATGATCGCGATGACGATTTTTGCGATGCTGGCGGTTATGACTGTGCAGGTTTTTAATAATACTTCGAGAATGAGTCGGAAGATTGAGATTCAGGAGTACGTTTTTACGGAGGCTGAGGCGGCGCTTTCGAAGATTCTCAGGGAGGTTGAGAGGTCGAC
>JAHIUS010000043.1 GCA_018816885.1 Patescibacteria group bacterium
ACCACCACGAGTACGCGCACAACGGACTAATCGAAAACGAACAAGAAGATCCAAGAAAATGGCGTCGCAAACTTCCAAACGCACCCACAAAGCAGTCCGATCTGCTCTACCGCAAGTACAGGCAGGCTGCGTTGCTGTGATAAACCTCTTGGCCATTTTGCCCGTTCCTTAGCACAAGTCAAACCCTACATCCAAAGCCCCAACTCCTCGCGTCAAACAACTCATCGAGATGATATCCGGCCCAAACTTTGCATACTCCTGTAAATTCTTCTCAGTAATACCACCGGAAACCTCAACCAAATATCCCATATCCCGAACCCTGGAGATAGCATCTTTCAGCTCGCTAACCCCGAAATTATCAAGCATCACAATAACAGGCACTTCCGCCTCGATTTTCCGCAATTGCGACAGATCTTTTACCTCAATCTCAACGAATTTCACCTCTGAAGGCAATTCCAAAAGATCAACCCCTGCAGCCAAATGGTTGTCCTTGATCAAAATCGCATCCCACAGCCCAAGACGATGAGTCCCGCAGCCACCAACAAGACAAGCCTTCTTATCAAGAGGGCCCCAATCGGTCTTTCTGGTAGGACACAAAAGAACACCCGGCGCCATCCCTTTCAAACGGACCGCATTTGTGGCAATCCCACTCATTTTTCCAAGGACATTCAAAATAAGTCGCTCAAGCCTCAAAACATCACGCACATCACCGCTAACGATCTTTCCATCAAAACTTGTCCCATATTCTCGACAAATCCATTCGACCTCTTCAATTCCGGCAATAATTCCTTTTTCTTTAAAAACAATCTCCCCGCGGCAATCCCCGGAAACCATCTTGCTCGTGACATCTTCTCCATCTCCATAAAACCATAATTCGCAAAAACGCTTCAAATAACCTCTGTACCAGTCGTCCGAGACAGTTAAATGTTCCCGATCTATAAACTCTTCAAGCATAACATTTTATTTATAGCATCACGCGCCTTATCCGCAACATCCTTCTCTACAAAAACTTCATTTTTCTCTTCATTAAGACAGTCAAAAACCCTCTGCAAATTAACCTTCTTCTGTTGAACGCAAACTCCGCCAACAGGGTGAAAAACCTTATCGGGTACACCTCGCGACAGAACCTCAAGCATTCCTTCCTCAGTCCCGATAATAAACTCCTTGCAGTCACTCTCTTGAGCATGCCGCAGCATTCCGGAAGTGCTGAAAATATGATCGGCAAGAGCCAAAGTTTCAGGAGGACATTCGGGATGCAAGAGTATTTCAGCATCAGGATGAACCTCCTTTGCAACAGAAACCGCCTCAGGAAGAATCTTACTGTGAACATAACAAAACCCTCGAGGAAAATAGACCTTTTTGCCGGTTTCCGCAGCAACATATTGAGCCAAATTCGCATCCGGCACCAAAATAACCTCATCCCCGGGCAAGCTGTTGGCAACAGCGGCGGCATTAGCAGAAGTACAGCAAATATCAGCCTCGGCCTTAACATCTGATCGAGTATTAACATAAGCAATTACGGGTACACCCGGATGCTCCTCGCGCAAGCGGCGAACCTCCTTAACCCCAACCATCTCAGCCATCGGACAAACAGCCGCAAGACTTGGCAGAAGAACTTTCTTGTCGGGAGTAAGTATCTTGGAAGTTTCAGCCATAAAGGAAACCCCGCAAAACACAATAATCTCAGCTTGAGCCTCAAGTCCGCGACGCGCAAGCTCCAAAGAATCACCAATAAAATCGGCAACATCCAGAACATCCGGACGCTGATAATTATGTGCCAGAATAACTGCACCTTTTTCCTTCTTTAAAGACCGAATTTTCTCAGCTAAATCAGCCATAGCGCAGGAAGTATAGCAGGAGCCACGTAGATGGCAAATAGCTTATAGATTTACCAAAAACCTCCGCTATCAGCCATCAGCCATACGCCAGCAAGCTACCGCTTATTGAAAACATATTTCATCCAAAGATTCTTCACAACCTCGTAAGTATCGTGAGCAAGTTGAGAAAGTATAAATCTTATCTCCCGAACCTTGGCAAGAGCATTGTTAAGTTCGAAGAAATCACCACTGCGATCATAATGTTTAACGTCTCTAAGAAACCTGGTCTCTTCCTTGACAAGTGCAGTATGAACCTGCTTTTTCATAACTTTTCTAGGGGGAAGTTCCTTAGGCTTTAAAGCGGCGGCAATTTGAGCGGCATTATCGTCTCCCTGTGTTCCGCCTTTGGAAACAGCCTTATTTTCGGAATTGTTTTCCGAAGCTTCCGCAGGCAAGTTTTGGGCAAATTCCACAGCTTCTCCTGAAGCATCAACAGAACTATCTGCAGTTTCTTGGGAAACATCGGACAGGTCTTCGGCTTCAACAGATTCTTTGATTTTAGGTGCGTCGCCCATGCTTTTGTTTTTATCTGCAGTAGTGGAATTATACGCCTATCAGGAGGGAATGTCAAATTTTACTACCGACAGGTTTTCTGATATAAAAATAAAAAATCTAAAACTTAAAAATGGACGCAAAATCTTATAACGCAAAAGACAGCGAAGATCAAATTTACAAGAAATGGGAGAAGAGCGGAGCGTTTTCACCAAAAGTAGATCCCAAGAAAAAATCTTTCACAATATCGATGCCGCCTCCGAACGCAACCGGCACACTTCATCTCGGACATTCAATAATGCTTGCGATTGAAGATATAATGATCAGGTTCAAAAGGATGCAGGGATACAGCGCGCTCTGGTTGCCGGGAACCGACCATGCGGCAATAGCCACTCAAAACAAAGTTGAAAAACTCCTTGCCGAAAAAGGCCAAGACCGTCATGAACTCGGGCGCGAAAAATTCCTTGAAGAAGTTAAAAAATTCGTGGCAAACTCGCAAGCAACAATCCGCAACCAAATCCGCAAAATGGGATCAAGCTGCGACTGGTCGCGCGAAAGATACACTCTCGACGACGGCCTCACGAAAGCTGTCATGACGGTATTCGTAAAAATGTATGAAGACGGACTCATTTACAGAGGCAACAGGCTTGTGAACTGGTGTCCTCGCTGCGAATCAACCCTGGCAGATGACGAAGTTGAACACAAAGATATTCAAGGACACTTTTACCACATAAAATACCCGCTTAAAGACGAAAAAGGCTATATCGAAATAGCAACAACCCGCCCGGAAACTATGCTCGCAGACACGGCAATAGCCGTTCACCCAAAAGACAAACGATACAAAAAACTGATAGGCAAAACGGCAATTCTTCCACTGGTAGGTCGTGAAATCCCGATCATCGCAGATGAATATGTGGACATAGAACTTGGCACGGGAGCCCTGAAAGTAACTCCAGCCCATGACCCTAACGACTTTGAACTCGGGAAGAAGCACGACCTTCAAACAATAAATATATTGACCGAAAACGGAACTCTCAACAAAGAAGCCGGCAAAAACTATGAAGGCTTAGACCGATTCGAAGCGCGCAAGAAAGTTGCAGCAGACCTGGAAGAACAAGATTTTTTAATAAAAACGGAAGATCACATGCACAGCGTCGGGCACTGCTACAGATGCAGCACCCAAATAGAACCGTTCATCTCACTGCAATGGTTCATAGATGTGAACAAACCTGTAATAAATGGCAAAAGTCTCAAGGAAAGATCAATAGAAGTTATTAAAGACGGATCTATAAAAATCCTCCCATCCAGATTCAACAAAACATACTACAATTGGATGGAAAACCTGCACGACTGGTGTATCTCAAGACAGATATGGTGGGGACACAGAATCCCTGTCTGGTATTGCCAGGAATGCGATGAAGAGATTGTTGCGACGGAATCTCCAAACAAATGCAAATGCGGCAGCAAGAAACTCAAACAAGATCAGGACACTCTCGATACATGGTTCTCATCGGGGCTATGGACTTTTTCTACACTCGGATGGCCCGACAACAAAGAAGAGCTCGAATATTTCCATCCTACATCGGTGATGGAAACAGGTTACGACATCCTGTTTTTTTGGATAGCGAGGATGATCTTAATGACAACTTACACATTGGGCGAGATCCCTTTCGAGACGGTATACCTCCACGGCCTTATTCGAACCAAGTCGGGTGAGAAGATGAGTAAGTCCAAGCCGGAAACCTGTATTGATCCGCTTGATATGATTGAAAAATACGGAGCTGACGCCTTGCGGCTTAGTCTTGTGATAGGTTCTACTCCTGGCAATGACACCAGGCTTTATGAGGAAAAAATTGCCGGTTATAGAAACTTTATCAACAAGATTTGGAACAGTGCGAGGTATGTTCTCATGAACATCGAAGAAGGAGATTATTCGGTAACTCTCGAAGATGTTCTCAGTTCAGATCTTTCAAGGACGGATAAGTGGATTCTAACCAGGCTTGATGAAGTTGTTGCCGGTGTCACCAAAAATCTTGGGAAGCACTCTATTTCGGAGGCGGGTAACGAGATTTATGAGTTTATGTGGGGCGAATTTTGCGACTGGTATCTCGAGATGAGCAAGGTTAAGAAGAACACGAAGGTACTTTCTTATGTTTTAAAAAATATTTTGATTCTGCTTCATCCGTTTGTTCCTTTTATTACAGAGGTTGTTTGGGGGAATTTGAATCAAAAAAATCTTCTGATTGTAGAAACTTGGCCCAAAAAACAAAAAGAGCTTCATTTTTCCCGGGAAAAAGAAGAGGTTGAAGTTGTAAAGAGCGTAATCACGGCGATTAGATCGCTGCGTTCGGAAAGCAATGTCGACGCGTCCAAAAAAATACAAGCTGTAATTCATGGCGGAAGGCATACAGAGCTTCTGCTGGAGAAAATCGAAATAATAAAAAGGCTGGCAAACTTGGGAGAGCTGGAAGTTTCAAGCAATGACAAAAAGATGAAAAACTCTCTCTCGGCGGTTGTAAAAGAAGTGGGAATATATTTGCCGCTTGAAGGAATTATCGACATGAATGAAGAGAAAAAAAGGCTCGGCCGCGAAGTCGAGAATTTGCAAAAACTCCTAACGCATATCGAGAAGAAACTTTCAAATAAAGGGTTTGTAGCGAAAGCTCCAAAAGAAATAATAGAAAAAGAGGAAGACAGAAAAGCTGGCATTCTATCGGATTTGAAAAAGATAAAAGAACAACTAAAACACATTTCGTAAAGCCAAACCTGAATGACAGGGATTGTTGGGGTAAGTCTTTTGTGTTATAATTCCCTGATTTAAACAAACCTATATGTTGGAAAAAATCCCGAAAAAAGTGGCCACTCTGCTATTGGTAGCATTTCTGGTCACAAACATCGGGCCCGCAATAAAGATCGCAAAGGCAGGGCTTACATTAACCGTCGATACCCAAAGCGATGCCGCAGATGCCGGAGATTGCGGGACTCTCGTATTTGGAGATTTGCCCGGAGCAGACGCAAAAATATCCATAAGAGAAGCGATCTGTGTGGCAAACAACACCGCGGGGTCGGACACAATAGATTTCGACGCATCAATCAGCAATAAACCGATAACTCTCAGCGGCGGAGATTTACCAAGTATTACGGAAGTGGTGATTATAGACGGAGATGGTGACACGGTTTTGAATGGGAACGGCAACAATGAAGTTGTGATAGCATCGGATAACGGTACTATAAAAGGTATTGAGTTTTATAATTTCTCAGGCAATCAGCTTAGGATTTCGGGTGACCAAAACACTATCGGTGGACCGGACTCAACAGATAGAAATTATTTTTATCAAGGGGCAACAACTTGTTCAAATTCAATAAAACTGGAAGGTACTCAAAATACAATTAAAAACAACTACATAGGCTTCAACAAGGACTTGGAAGCGATAGGCTGCGAAGCTGTAGGCGGGTCGGGGATAACAATAACGGGAACCGGAAACACGGTGGGTGGTACATTGGCAACAGATGCGAATGTCATAGTTGATCACGCCAAAGCGGGGATTATACTGGCCGCAGGGTCTTCAAATACAAATATTCAAGGTAACTTTATAGGATTGGATCCGACAGGTTCAACAGGGTCGGGTACGGCGAGTTACGGTATATATTTGCTTTCGGCAGCAGACCTGACCGACATAACTATAGGAGGAGTGGCCTCGGGAGCAGGGAATACAATATCGGGTCACAGCGATGCGGGAATTTATACAGCCCTAACATCGGGGGGAGCAAACACAGTTATCATTCAGGGCAACAAAATAGGTCTTAATTCGGCGGGAACTGCAAAAGTGTCAAGCACGGGAGATGGAATAGGGATTAAAAACGCAACAGGAGTTATAACGATAGGTGAAGATAGCAGTAACGGAAGAAATATAATCTCGGGACACACTTTAAGCGGAATAGATATAAATGCAGCATCGGCTGCGGACATTAATATTTCAGGTAATTATATCGGAACGGACGCAGGAGGACATTGGGATTTCGGCAATGGAACAGCAGGGATTACTATAGGAGCTATTGCTTCGGGTACTATAACAATAGGAGATTCAACATCAGCAACATCAACCAACGTTATATCGGGAAACAATACAAGCGGGATAAGTGCAACGGGAGACTTCAGTATATACAGTTCTGCGATAGGGACTAATGCCTCGGGGACAGGTGCGATTGCAAACGGAACTTACGGGATTTACATAAACGGCTCAACATTCACGGTAGGAAGCGGGAACCTAACAACAGGGTTTAATGTGGTGTCCGGGAACACAGGCACAGGTGTATTTGTAACAGGCTCAACTGCAGCAGGTCCAATAAGCGGTAATCTCGTAGGGACAAACTTGCTTGGCACTTCGGCTCTTGCCAATGGGATGGTGGGTATGGAAATGGTGAGTACTGCAACAGGGGTGATTATAGGAAGCTCAAGCGCATCTTCAGCAACAAATGTAATATCGGGGAATACAGAATATGGTATGACGGTAAATTCAGCTAGCGGACTCGAAATATACTCATCATATATCGGTACAAATAAAGAGGGAACAGGTGCGGTAGCAAACAGTCGTGATGCAATATACTTAACTGACTCAACAGATACAACAATAGGGAATACATCAACAGCGGGATTCAATATTTTAGGCGGTAGTGGAATAAACAACGGAATAAATGTCAATACGGTAATCCTTGTAGATACAATGACGATAAAAGGTAATTACATAGGCACAGATACAACAGGTACAGCAAGTTTTGGCTTTACGACAGGTATAGCGGCAGCAGACGGAAGAAACTTAACCATAGGAAGCACAACTACAGGCGAAGGTAATGTTATCGCGAACAATGCAACAGGTATAAAATCAAACACTGGAATACTCGGCAACTTATGGAGAGGAAACAACCTCCACGACAATACCGTAGATATAGATATAACCACTCCGGGAACAATAGAAGTATCGGGGACAAGCATAGGAACGGCAACAACATCAGAAGCAATCGGGCTTTCAGACCTTGCTGACGGAACAATAATTGACATCTATAGCCGTCCTTCAACATCCGGAGCTATGACTTGGGAAGGAGAAACGACAGTATCGGGAGGCGCATGGTCTCTCCGTAAAGATTTCTCGGCATCCGGCGGGGACTATTACGCGATTATAGCTACAGATGCCTCAAGCAATTCATCGGAAATAGGTACTCAATCAGTAGTGACGGCGGACATAACGGCACCGGCAGACATTACGATCACAAGTAGTACGGATGATACAAATGAAGCAAGTTATACATTCACAGGTACAAAAGAGGAATACGCAAGTGTAGAAGCGGACGGAAGCGGCTGGATAGCCAAATCGGACAGCAATGCAACATGGAGTTACCCTGTAACCTTAACAGAAGGAGCTAACACATTCGCAATAGCATCTGAAGATTACAGCTACAACAGGTCGGCAACAGGTACGGTAACAATTACATTGGACACGGCGGCACCAAGTGCACCAAGTCTGTCGCACTCTGCAAACGCGTCAGTAACATCGGCAGTCATAACGGTAAGCGGTGAGGCAAATGCCTCGGTGTATTTGGATGGATCAGACACAGGTACAGACATAGATGCAGGTAGCGGAACGGCTTCAATAACAGTGAGCGTTACAGTAGGAGAAACGAATACGTATAATTTCACTCTTTTGGATAGCGCGGGAAATCTATCAGAACCATCTTCAACCTCTATAGTTCCCGTTTATGGCGGCGGTGGCGGCAGCGGTGGCGGTGGCGGTGGTAGCAGCAGCTCAGTATCCCCTTTAGAAACGGAAGTAGTAGAGCCGGAGGAAGAATTTGACGCAGAGATCCCTGAAGAAACCGAAGAAATAACGGAAGAACCGATAGAAGAAATAGAAGAATCTGCAGTAGAATCTAAAGAAACTCAGCCCGCACCTGTGCAGCCGCAAACTTATTATCCATCCGCCCCGGAAGCTGAAGTAGAGCCGACGGTTTCGGAAGACGATATAACTGAACCCGAAGAACCATTACTGGGAATAGACGACCTGGATATTGAAGAATCGGATATACCGAAAGCACGGGAAGAGGATTTAGACATAGTGGAAATTTTAACGGAAAAAATCCTCGAAAAAATAGAAGAACTCACCAACCTCAAACAGTATGCCAAGGAAATTGCGGAAATATTCGAAGAAATAATGCAGGATAAAGATCTGGATGGCATATCTGACTTATGGGAAGAAGAAAACTTAGGAGACATCGACATAGACGCAGAAGCGGACACAGATAACGATGGTTTAACCAACTTGCAGGAATATGAAGCAGGTTCAGACCCGTTAAGTGCCGATACCGACAATGACAATATTTCTGATGCGGCGGAAATCGCATTGGGGTTGGATTCGTTAAGCTGGGACAGTGACGGCGACGGAATAAGTGATTACCAGGAAATTACAGAAAAAACAGACCCGCTAACCCCCGAACCAATAGAAATAAACGAGGCAATTTACGGAGAGGACACGGATAGTGACGGTGACGGTCTTTCGGACTACATCGAAGCCAAATTTGGCACAGACCCGGAAAGACCTGATACGGATGGTGATGGGCTTACAGACGCGGAAGAGGTGGCCGATTATGACTCGAACCCGAATAAGATCGATGACATGAGGGAAATTACCCCGAAAATAACAAATATTCCGGTAAGTTCGTTCAGTTCCGGTACTGACATCTTGATGAAAGGTATAGCAGACCCCGGTTCAACAGTGGTTATCTATATTTTGGATGAGAACGGCAACCCTGTGGCTGTGCTTAATGAGGTTGTAGATGAAAAAGGCAAATTCGCCGTGTTTATGGAAGAGAATCTGCCTGATGGGAATTACCGGGTTTTGGTCGTAAGTGTTATAGGTAAAAAAACACAAAACATATCCGTTTTGAACAAATTTACAGTGGATACTTCCCAAACAGGTGCAGGGGTGGAAGTTATAGGTTTAGCTCAAACTGGAGAAAAACCACGAGTAACGGCGTTGGCATCTCCGGGATCAACTGTTTACATTACATGGAAAAGCTTGATTTTCTCGTCGGTAGTTATTGCAGATACCGAAACTGGGGAATTGACTGCGGAAGTTCCGGGTGAATTGGAAGAAGGGGATCACACGGTTTACCTTTATTCGGTTGACGAAAAAAAAGGAATTGCAAGCCAAACAACAAAAGTGAACTTTACCGTTGCGGGAGAAGGTCTTATGCACTCTTCGGCCGCTATTCAGGAGAGTCAGCAGAAGAAGTTCCCGTATGAAGCTTTGATTTTTATGTCGATTATGGGTTTTGCGGGAGCTTATGTTTTTTATAAAAAATCCGGCAAAAGTATTGAGGAAGAAAGGAAATTAATAGAAAAACTTTAAATGAACGAACAGAAAGAAAAAAAAGAAATTTTCAAAAGAAACTTCTTGAAAGTAAAAGCACTTTATAAACAAAAAAAGTATAGAGAAACGATAGAATTGGGAGGAAAACTGCAGCAAATAGCGAACTCTGTAAAACTGGTCGGACTGATAAACAAAGCTCGTAAAAATGAGCTGAAAGATTTCCTGAAAAAAGGATTCCAGGCACATAAGCAGCTCTCAAGACAGAAAAATTGGCCGGAAGGTATAGAAGTTTTGAAAGAGATCATCAGTGCTGACAATAGAAATGAAAAAGCAAAGGCACTGCTAAAAAAAGACAAAATTCGATACATAGACGAGCAACTCCATTCAGAAGTAAAAAAGGAGCTCATTAAAAATCAGGAGTATGAAAAATTGTATAAATTTTACCAAAAATTATATCTGTTATTTCCAAATTACAAAAAGCTTAAGCAAGAGATAAGAGAGGCGGAAAAACTAATCCTGAAAAAAAGACGACAAGACGAATCGGAGTTTATAAAAGAATCAATCCAAAAGACAAAAACATTGTTCGAGCAAGGCAAATACGAGGAGTCGGCCCAAGCCGCGAAAGAAGTGCTTAAGTACACAGACGGCGAAAGCAAGGCGGCCGTGATATTGCTAAAAAAAGCCTCAAGATTCAACACAAAAGACACGGAAAAGAAGCTCGCAAAAAAGCTCGAAAACTTAATCGCATCCCTTGAGCAAGAATTCAAAGACGATCCTAAGGGGTTCGTGCGAATTTAAACCATGAGCATCTGCTCTCTCTTCGGCCCAACCCCGATAAACCAAACCGGTACTCCCATCAACTCCTCAACCTTGCGGACATAATCCTTGGCAGTTTGAGGCAATTCATCGAATTCGCGAACCCCGGAAATTTCCTCCTTCCATCCCGGCATTTCGATATATTCAACCTCGCAATCCTCAAGAGCCTCGATTGAAGCGGGGAAAGAGTCGTAAACCTTTCCGTCAAAACTATAAGAAACCCCGATTTTCAAGACTTCAAGCCCCGTCAAAACATCAAGCTTAGTAAGGTTAATCCCATCATACCCGTTCATCCGCGCAGAATACTTGCATTGAACAGCATCGAACCACCCACACCTCCGAGGACGACCGGTAGTCGACCCGTATTCACCTCCTTGCTTCCGGAAATGAACCCCAACCTCATCATCAAGCTCGGTAGGGAAGGGCCCGGCCCCAACTCGAGTCGTATAAGCCTTAATAATTCCGACAAGATTATCGAGATGCTTCCCCGGAACCCCTGTCCCGGTCCCAAGCCCTCCAACCATCGGATTGGAAGAGGTGACAAAAGGATAAGTCCCGTGATCGATATCAAGCATTACCCCGTTAGCCCCTTCAAAAAGAATAGACTTGCCGCCCTCAAGCGCCTCATGCAGATAAACGAAAGTATCTGTAATCATCTCTTCGATCCGCGCCCGATTTTCACGATAATACTCGATCTCATCCTCAACATCATGGCCTTTAGCGCGTAATTTTTTTTCAAAAACATTCTGATCCAAAAAATCCCCAGCCCTGATGCCAACCCTAGATATCTTATCCGCATAACAAGGCCCGATCCCGCGCTTGGTAGTCCCAACCTTTTTCTCACCCTTACTCTTCTCCTGCTGCCCGTCCAGTTCCTTATGATATTCAAAAAGCAAATGAGCCCGATCAGAAATCAAAAACCTGCCTTCAGTCTTAATTCCGGCTTTTTTCAAAACATCAATCTCCTCAAGAAGAGTCGGTAAATGCACAACAACACCATTCCCGATAACACAGGTGCATTTCTCATGAAGAGCCCCTGAAGGAAGAAGATGAAAAATATACTTCTCATCCCCAACATAAACGGTATGCCCGGCATTAGCACCTCCCGTTGCACGAGCGATTATGTCATATTCCGGAGAAGCGAGGTCAACAAGCTTGCCTTTACCTTCATCGCCCCACTGACCACCGATTATCGCTGCAATCCGGCCAAGTTTTTGTCTGTAGTTTGTCATGGCAAAATAAAAATAACATTCCTGTTGATAAGAGGCAAACTCTTCTTTATTATGGGAATGCATTTAACCAAAAAAAATGCCATTAGAAAAAAGATCAGTTCTTGCAGACGATTGCGACCCAAGCAAACCATTATTGAGAATACCACCATTATTTTTCATTAAAAACGCACGTGATACAGGGGGACTAGGACTCAGAATGTTAGCATTTAGAGCTAGGCTAGCGGAATTAGTCCAGGACGGGTATGCAAAACGGGGTTTTAGAGATCCTGATGGAAATGCTCGTATTCAAGAGATGATTAAATTCCTAAAGTTACGCAATCCGGATTTAGAAGTTTTCGAGACAGTGGACCCGGAATTTGAACATAAACTGGAGTTGATGAAAGCAAGCCAATAATTAAAAAATCCACATGATTTCAAACGACCAAATCACCGCCCAACTCCCATATTGTTTGACCGGCACAGACTTCCCTGAATTAGGAGAAAAATATGAGGGAAAAGTTCGAGACACTTACAAAAAAGACGGCAAAATAACCCTCATTACAACAGATAAGCTCAGCGCTTTTGACAAGCACATCTGCTTATTACCGTTCAAAGGCCAAGTTCTTAACGGTCTCACCAAATTCTGGTTCAAAAAAACCAAAGACATTTATCCGAACTACATTACGAGCTACCCCGACCCAAACATCATAGTAGGGGATGACTGTAAGCCGCTAATGGTGGAAATGATCGTTAGGGGGTACATAACAGGTTCAGCTTGGAGAGCTTACGAGTCCGGAATCCGCGATTTTTGCGGTAACAAACTCCCGGAAGGCCTCCAGAAAGATCAAAAATTCAACGAACCGATACTAACACCGACAACAAAAGCCGAATATGGCGAACACGACGAGTCAATCACTCCGCAGGAAATTGTAGAAAAAGGCTTGCTGACCCAAGAACAATGGGATCATATGGCGGAAGCCAGCCTGAAAATCTTTAAATTAGGACAAGAAATCACAACCAGACAAGGAGTAATCTTGGTCGATACCAAATATGAATTTGGCATCAATCCAGCAGGTCAAATAGTCCTCATAGATGAAGTTCACACCCCTGATTCTTCAAGATTTTGGGATAAAGACAAAAAAAGTATCAATAAAGAGTACGTCAGAGAATGGTTAATGGGCAAAGGATTCTCGGGTGACGGAGAGGTGCCGGAAATCCCGCAAGATGTTAAAATGGAAACCGCCAGAAGATACATCGAAGCTTACGAACTAATTACAGGCGAGGAATTCAAACCGGTGTCAGGCGACCAACTTTCAAGAATAAAACTTAACCTAAACTTACAATGATCGCACCAATAATTATGGGGTCAGAAAGCGACCGCCCTCACGCAGAAAAAATCACCGCTAAACTCGACGAGCTCGGCGTCCCCAGCAAAATATATGTCGCCTCAGCCCACAAAGTCCCGGAAAAAGTCCTCGAAATCTTGAAATCCTACGAAGACAGCACGGAACCTGTCTGCTACATCACAATCGCAGGCCGCTCGAACGCGCTTTCAGGCTTTGTCGCAGCCAATTCGCATTTCCCGGTCATCGCTTGCCCCCCTTTCGCGGATAAAGATGACTTTACGGTAAACATCAATTCAACCCTCCAGATGCCTTCAGACACCCCTGTTTTAACAGTTTTGGACCCGAAAAACACAGCTATTGCAGTCGCAAGAATTTTTGGACTTGCAGATGCAGATTTGCTAGCCAAAAACCGTGAATACATTTCAAATGTAAAATCTAAATTTTAACAGAGCCGCAGCAAAGCGAAGGCTCAAAAAAATACAAATAAGACGTTTCGCCTCTGGCGAAACACCACCACTAAATCCTAGATCCTAAATCCTATGCTCACAAACATCTCACCGTTAGATGGTCGTTACGCCTCAAAAGTCGACCCGCTCCGCCAATTTTTTTCAGAATCCGCGCTAATAAGAGTCAGAACTTATGTTGAAATCGAGTGGCTGATTTTTCTTTGCAATGGGGTAAAACTTAAAGGAACCCGCCGTCTAACCAACCAAGAAGAGTCAAAACTAAGAGCAATTTATGAGAAATGGTCAGACTTAAATGCCCAAAAAGTCAAAGACATCGAAAAAAAGACCAACCATGATGTAAAAGCTGTTGAATACTTCATAAAAGAGCATATGACAGGCAAACTCGCAGAGTTAAAAGAGTTCGTCCATTTCGCCTGCACCTCGGAAGATATCAACAATCTCGCATACGCTTTAATTCTCAAAAAATCTTTATTTGAAACTTTTATCCCAAAAACAGAACAACTCCTCAAAAAAATCCAAGACCTAGCAATCAAACACAAAGCAATCCCAATGCTCGGCTGCACTCACGGCCAGAGCGCATCACCAACAACAGTAGGGAAGGAGTTCAAAGTCTTCGAGAAACGCCTAGAGCGCCAACTCAAAAAGCTCAAAACACGCACATTTTTCGGCAAAATCAACGGTGCAACCGGCAACTACAACGCTCACATCGCCGCATACCCGGAAGTCGACTGGGTCAAAGTCACAAAAGGCTTCATGCAAAGACTCGACCTAACCCCAAACCTCCATACAACCCAAATCGAACCTCACGACTACATTGCGGAAATCCTCCACAACTTAATCCGCATAAACACAATTATCCTCGACCTCGACCGCGACATGTGGCTTTATATCGGAAAAGGATACTTCAAACAGCGAGTAATCAAAGGCGAAGTCGGCTCCTCGACAATGCCGCATAAAGTGAACCCCATAGACTTCGAAAACAGCGAAGGAAACCTCGGGCTCGCAAACGCCATCGCAAACCATTTGGCGGAGAAACTGCCCGTTTCCAGAATGCAGAGAGACCTCACGGACTCAACCACCCTCAGAAACCTCGGAACAGCATTCGGCTACAGCTATTTAGCTTACGAAAGCACCCTAAAAGGTCTCTCCAAACTCGAAATCAACAAGAAAAATCTCGAAGAAGACCTCAATAACAATTGGGAAGTTTTGGGCGAAGCGATCCAAACAGTTATGCGCAAGCACAAGATAGAAGATGCCTACGAAAAACTCAAAGATTTAACCAGAGGCAAGAGGCTCACCCAAGAGAAAATGATAAAATTCATAGAAGGGCTGGAAATTCCAAAAAAAGACAAAGATAACCTTGAAAAACTCACCCCTGGCACATACCTGGGGTTGGCTAAGAAACTTTAAATATGCATGAAAGATACCAAAATCCAGACCTGATCCCAGAAGAGTCGATCAGAAAAGCCCAAGATGCGATAGCGGTGCTGGCTATTGCAGCTCTTTTGGCGGCAGGCCTAGCTGCACGTGAGGTTGTAAAAGGAGATGCATTGTCGATTAAAATTGAAGCAAAAAATACATCTGCAAGCGTAGAGTCAGTGTTGGAAGAAGAAGATTAAAATCGTCTCTGGGGATTAATTAATCGAATCAGGCTTGACAACCCTCGCGAATATGCTAGAATGGCTCTCCTGTTCAATAACCAAGCCTTATTATGCAAAAAACACAGAATCATTAAGACAGAATGTAGCTGTTGTATTAACGGCAATTGTTGCATTAGCCGGAGCATGTAGCGCAAAAGCACAAGAATGCGATCTGCCAATTTGTTTTGGTGATTATCGAGACAGTTTAGTTTTTACAGCAGCTCCTGAAGAAGTGGGGTCTATTGATGATGATCGCAGAGAACCTCCGGAAACGCCTATTACAGAAATAATAAGGAAAATGGTCCACTCAATGTGGAAAGAAGAAAAGCAAGATACCAAGTCGGGAAGGATCAAAGGCGAAGAAAGCTGGTCCGGAGCTAAAAATGGAGGAGAAGATAATCCCCCCAGTATTGTAACTCATTCGCTTTCAACAGATTGGGAGCCACTTGAAGCACCAGGTACAATGAGGATAAATCGTATAATTTCACCACGAGAAAAGTAAAAATTTATATTGGACCATGAATAATAATCTAGAAACAACAAGACTCCTTCCTGCATTAGTCGCATTAATGACTGTGGCCGGAAGCGCGCAAGCAGACCAAAGAGAAAGACTTCAAGCCATGAATGGTGAAACTGTTTTGCAGCAAGCTTATCAGGCAAGGCTTAGTCAAAGAGTTTCAGACCGAGACGGAGTATGCAGATTGGCGGAAGAAGACCTGGATTGGAATGATGATGCGGGTGCAAGAAAAATCTACTGGGATGTAGCAGACTGCGTAAATGGAGCAAAAAACGCGGGAGAAGATTTCGACCCAAACCCAATATGGATGGCAGTTGAAGAATCAAATGACTCATGCGGTCTGGATAGCAGGGAATTTACCGTAAGAATGGCGCAGGTCCTTCGAGGTGCGGCAGTCTCCAGAGGCTACGACAAATGTCTGCACGAATCAGCAGCAATGATGAGAAGAAAAGTTGAAATTGAAGCCGACGGAGTAACAAGGCAACACTTGATAGAAAGGGGCATAGCTTCAAGACAGAGTCAAATAGATAAACCGCGCAGATAATAAATATTTTTTTGCCACCAACCTTCTTTCTGGTATAATCATGCCAGCTCTTTAGAAAACACAATTCAAATGCACTCGAGGGCGCCCATCATCGCCCAAGCAGAGGAAAGAACGGCCAAGCCAAGTAGACTCCTCCGGTGACAAAACACCGTCAAAAAAAGTCACGAAGCACAATATCGAGGTGGTACCTCCCGCATGCGGGACCTTGAAACCATCTCTTTTTTGCATAAAAAATCCAAACTAACAACTAAACAACTAACAACTATGTTCAACCCCGTCGACCCCCGTCAATCACTCCCGGATCTCGAAGAATCCCTCCTGAAAAAATGGAAAAAAGAAAAAACTTTCCAGAAATCGGTCAAACAAAGACCCGAAAACAAAGAGTACGTCTTCTACGACGGCCCTCCTTTCGCGACAGGCCTTCCGCATTACGGCCATATCCTCGCAGGAACCCTGAAGGATGTCGTACCGAGATACTGGACAATGCGCGGCTACCGAGTAGAACGCCAGTTCGGATGGGATTGTCACGGCCTCCCTGTCGAATATGAAGTGGAAAAAGAACTGGGACTATCAGGCAAACAAGACATCGAAGAAAAATACGGAGTCAATAAATTTTGTGAAAAATGCCGCTCAATCGTAACCAGATACACCAAAGAATGGGAAGATACCGTAGAAAGGATGGGAAGATGGGTGGACTTCGAAAACGACTACAAAACCATGAATCCCGAGTACATGGAGACGATCTGGTGGGTTTTTTCGCAGCTTTGGGAAAAAGACCTCATCTACGAAGGCCACAAATCCATGCATGTCTGCCCGAGATGTGTAACTCCGCTCTCAAATTTCGAGGTGACCCAGGGCTACAAAGATGTCACGGACCAATCTGTTACGGCCAAATTCAAGCTCGACGAAGAGAAGGATACTTATGTACTCGCTTGGACGACCACACCTTGGACTCTTGCGGGCAACTTTTTTCTCGCACTTGGCCCGGATGTCGCTTATTCCAAGGTTGAGATGCTCCCTTATGACGAGGAGGAAAAGGGTGCTAAGCCGGATCTGCCTTACAAGCATGGCGATAGATTTATTTTGGCAAAAGAACTTCTGAAAAAATTCTTTCCGGAAGGAAATTACAAGGTGATTGAAACTTTTAAGGGTAAAAAACTCGAAGGCAAAGGTTACGAACCGCTATTTCCTTATTACGGCCATCTTAAAGAAGAAGGCGGGTTCAAAATCCTAACTGCAGATTTCGTTTCAACGGAAGAGGGGACAGGTATAGTACATATTGCAGGAGGTTTCGGTGAGGACGATATGGTTCTTACCAAAGCCCAGGATTTCCCGATCATTCAGCATGTTTCTATAGACGGCAAGTTCAAGCCCGAGGTGAAAGATTTCGCAGGTGAAGATGTTAAGCCGAAGGATGACGGCATGAAAACCGATCGCAAGATTGTTGAATTTTTGAAAGAAAGAAAAAAAGTCTTTGAAGCGACAACTTATACTCACTCGTATCCGCATTGCTGGCGTTGTGATTCACCACTTCTGAATTATTCGACCACTTCTTGGTTTATGAAAGTTTCCAAGATCAAAAACAAGATATTAAAATCCAACCAAAACATAAACTGGACCCCAAACCACCTTAAAGACGGTCGTTTCGGCCAATGGCTCGAAAACGCACGCGACTGGTGTATCAGTAGAAGTCGTTATTGGGGTGCGCCACTCCCGTTATGGCGAGCAAAAGACGGTGACATTATTTGCATAGGTTCAATCCGCGAACTTGAGAAGCTTTCAGGTAAAAAAGTAACAGATCTCCACAAGCACAAAGTCGACAAAATCAAGATCAAGAAAAACGGAAAAATTTACACAAGAATCCCGGAAGTACTCGACTGTTGGTTCGAATCGGGATCAATGCCTTACGCGCAGTACAGCTATCCTTTCCGCAACAAAAAAAGATTCGAAGAAAACTTCCCGGCCCAGTTCATAGCGGAAGGTCTCGACCAAACAAGAGGTTGGTTCTACACACTTGTAGTCCTCGGAACCGCACTTTTCGGCAAATCCCCGTTCAAGAATGTAATTGTAAATGGCATAGTCCTTGCAGAAGATGGCAAAAAAATGAGTAAAAGACTCAAAAACTACCCGGAACCAAGCTTAATATTCGATAAACACGGAGCAGACGCACTCAGGTTCTATCTGATGAACTCTCCGGTCGTAAAAGCCGAGAACGCAAGGTTTTCAGAAAAAGGAGTCGAGGAGGTCGTAAAAGGCATTCTCCTTCCAATTTGGAACTCCTACAGCTTCCTCGTAACTTATGCCAATATTGATAAATGGGAACCGCAGAGGAAACAGCCGAAGAACAAGCTCGACAAATGGATACTTTCGGAACTGCAACTTTTAATAAAAGAAGTAACCGAACAAATGAACGATTACGATCTGCAAAAAGCTACAGATCCGATCAAAAAATTCACGGATGACCTCACGAATTGGTATATCCGCAGATCGCGTCGCAGATTCTGGAAAAACGAAACCGACTCAGACAAAGTGGAAGCGTACTCAACCCTATACGAAGTACTAACAACCCTTTCAAAAGTAACCGCGCCATTCTGCCCGTTCATAAGCGAAGAAATTTATACAAACCTGACCGGAAAAAAATCCGTCCATCTGGAAAACTGGCCAAAAGCAAAAGAGTCCCTGATCGACAAACGCCTAAGTCGCGAAATCAATCTCACGAGAGAAATCGTAACACTCGGCCACTCAATCCGCGCCCAGAAATCCATAAAAGTAAGACAACCTCTGCAAAAAGTTTCGATTGCCCTCCCTCCAAAAACCGCAAAAACATTCGAAAAATCTGTTGTTAAAGAAGAGCTTAATGTCAAGGAAGTCGAAATCCTCAAAGACGCCTCAAAAGTGGCGGAATTGATAGCCAGACCGAACGCACAGCTCCTGGGCCCTAAGTACGGAGGAGAAGTCCAGAAAATTATAAAACTGGCTCGTGAAGGCAAGTTTAAGGTCTCGGGTGATACAGTCGCAATAGGTAAGTACAAACTATCCGGAGATGAAGTCGAACTCGGCTATAAAGGCAAAGAAGGCTTCGATGTCGCAAGCGAAGGTGGAGTAGTGGTTGCCATGGACACCAAGATAACAGAAGAACTCAAGCGAGAAGGATACGCCCGCGATATCGTGAGATACATCCAAGACATGCGAAAAGAAGCCGATTACGAAATTTCAGACTATATTCTCGTCGGCATAGAGTCAAAAGGGGAAATAGGCAAAGCCGTCTACGAATTCGAAAAATACATCTCCGGCGAAACCCTCGCCAAAAGGCTCACCACCCAAATCAAAGGATCCGACTGGGATCTTGAGAAAGAAGCGATGGTTGATGGAGGGGAGGTGAAAATTGCGATTAAGCGCTAATCAGGGAGCCAGCAATGGCCCAGGAGGCGAAGAAGAATTGCTTGGCAATTCTCCGATAATCGTAGCAACAGCTTCGTCGAATACAGCTAAAGTTTCTCTTTCTGTTGCATCATATCCTTCGGCAATTAATGCTCTGCGTTCAGAAGGGGCAACACCCATGTCTGCAGCATAAGTAAGTTGGCAAGCTTTACGGAATAAAGCACGAACTTCAGCTAAAGTTTTACATCCCTTAAACTCAGGGAATGATGGCAAGGTATCTCGAAAACATTCGTAATCTCTAAAAATACCAGACTTTATTGCCAACTGATAAACCCATCGGCGGAAAGCAATTCTCCAAGCAGGTAATTCAGCACTCTCTATTTTTTCTAAAAATGCTTCAGCTTCATACATTGCGCCTTCCATCAGGAACAATATGTCATTCGCACGATTATGTGCTCCAACATAACCAAGGATAGATTGAATTGCTATTGCCTGATCACCAGGTTCAACACCTGCCTCAGCAGCTATTTTAGCCAACTCATCGGCACCGTGAAAATCTAATTGGTTTTTTAGTGTTCTTCCCATATCAAAGACAACTGTATCCTAAATCCTCATCTTTTTCAAAATTTCAAGATTGCCAATTTCCCAATTTCTGGTTAAGTCAAAAAATATCTAATCGTTATTGAATCTGGCAATCCAACACTATACACTCCAGGAAGCAACCTCAAATCCCAAAAACATGAAAAACCAAATCACCCTCGAGGAAGCCCAAGAACTCCTCAAAAAACATCTGCATGAACAGTATCTACTGCATCATTCCCGCGAAACGGAAGTAATAATGCGCGCGCTTGCCAAACATTTCGGAGAAGATGAAGAGTTTTGGGGTCTGACAGGTTTGCTCCACGACCTTGATATGGAAGAAATAGGGACGGATTATGCAAAACACGGCGACAGAACCGTAGAAATCCTGCAAGAAGAAGGTTACGACATCCCGGAAATGTTCCAAACAATCAAATCCCATACGGAAAACTTGGGTTTTACAGATATAAAAAGAGAATCCAAATTCGAATACTCCCTCTCTGCAGCAGAAAACATCTCGGGATTCATAGTCGCATACACCCTAATGCGCCCGGACAAAAAACTCGAAAACGTCACAGTTAAATCCATCAAAAAGAAGCTCAAAGACAAATCTTTCGCCGCAAAAGTAAACCGCGAACTCATAAACGACATCGAAAAAACCGGTCTGGAACGCTCCGAATTCCTCCAAATAGCAATCGATGCGATGAAGGGGATTGCGGGGGAGATAGGTTTCCAGTAAAATCCAATCATAATTAAAACAAAAACCATATGCTCAGACGATTATTCTTCGGGATGGCAGTGAACATCGGTGCTCTCTGGGTCACATCACTCCTCCTCACAAACTTCAACTTCGAAGGCGGCATCACATTTCTTCTGATTGCCGGTCTTCTTCTTGGCATTTTGAATACACTTGCCAAACCCGTTATGAAGCTCCTTTCGTTCCCGCTTATCTTCATAAGTGCGGGACTGTTTCTTATCGTTATAAATGCGCTTATGCTCGGAGTTCTAGACTATCTTTTCGATATTCTGGATATTACGGGAGTAAGTCTGCAGGTTGAAGGAGCCTTGACTTATCTGTGGGCTGCCATTATCTTTGGGCTCGTGAATTGGCTCGAACATTGGATGCTAAAAAGATAAAATCAGAAATCCGAAGCTAGAAAACACATCTCTAATCTCTAATCTCTAATCTCCACATGCTACATTCAACACTGCTCACACTGCAAATCATCGTTTCGATACTTCTCGTCGTTTCAATCCTGATTCAGCAAAGGGGAACAGGTCTCTCGGCAACTTTTGGGGGAGAAGGAGGAGGCTTTCAGGCAACCAAAAGAGGGGCGGAAAAAGTGCTTGCGAACGCAACAATCGTCCTCGTAACACTTTTCATCACACTTTCTATCGGATTGCTTTTCGCATAAAACATGAAAAAGCCTTACAAAATCTCCGGCAAATTAAAAAGAGGAGTGGGTTTGTCGATAAGAACTTTGAAATCCTTTTCAAACAAAGAAAAAATCGCCTCGATTCTGGTTGTGGTTTTAATTTTACTGATAATATTGCCACCAATATTCAGAGATGAAAGGCTCTCGGATGTCACAAAAACCTCAGCAACACTTTATTCCGAAGGAGTAATAGGCGAAATTATCCACTTAAACCCGGTATTTACGGAATTTAACGAAGTTGACAGCGACATAAGCAGCTTAATCTTCTCAGGTCTTAGTAAATACGACCCAATCGAAGGAGAAGTAACAGAAGATATAGCTACACACGTCCTGGACGAATCCCAGACAATCTACAAATTCATCCTGAAAAACAATGTCTACTGGCATGATGGAACGGAAGTGACAGCCGAAGATATTTATTTCACATACCACGATGTAATCCAGAGCTCCGACTTCCAAAACCCTATTTTGAGAGCGAATTTTGAGGGAGTTGAGATAGAGATTGTGGATAGCCGAAGCGTAACCTTCAAGCTCGACGCGCCAAACTCGTTTTTTTTCACGCACACAACAGTTGGACTGCTGCCAAAGCATATACTTGAAAGTGTGCCTGTTTCGGAGCTGGATACTCATGAATTCAATCAACATCCTATCGGGACAGGTCCTTTCAAAGCTACAGCTCCTTATGAAAATATTGCGGAACAAGAGCAGGTCATGGAATTGGAATATTTCGAAAACTACTACGGAGACATTCCGGCAATAACCAATATAAGATTCCACACATTCCCCGACTTGGAAACCCTGCTGAAATCCGAGGGGCAATGGCACGGAACAGCCAGAATCCCGAAATACTTGTTGGCTGAAACTCAAACAGATAGACTTGAAGCTTACAGATATGAGTTGCCGCAATACACAGCGCTTTTTATCAACACGGATGCGGAATTCACCTCAAAAACCCCAGTCAGACTGGCAATTTCAAAAGCAATCGACAAAGGCTATGTAATCGACCAGATAGGATACGCAGCCACAATCGACACCCCTCTTCTCGAACTTAACCAGGATGACTGGATTCACCAAAGCAACCTGGAAGAAGCAATGGGCGCACTTTACGATTCAAGCTGGTACCTAAACAACGACGGAATCCGAGAAAACTACAACGGCGAAACGCTAACCCTCTATCTGATAAGACGCGTTTTCGAAGACAAAATAACAGAAGAAGTGGTATCAATGACGGCAGAAATGATCAAGAACCAACTTGCTCAAATAGGCATAGAAGTAATCATCGAAGCTTACGGAAACGAAGACCTCCAAGAGAAAATTCTGGCAAGAGAGTACGATTTGCTTTTATACGGGCAAAGCTTAGGGTATAATCTCGACACCTATTCTTACTGGCACTCAAGTCAGGCTACCGAATACGGTCTGAATCTTTCAAATTACAGGAACTCAAACGCAGATCAGCTTATCGAAGCTATCAGGAGAACTTTTGACACGGACAAGAGAGAAGAACTCTTGAACGACCTGGCCGAAGTCATCGCAGAAGATATCCCGGCAGTATTCCTTTATACACCGAGTTATTACTTCCTGGTGGACGAGAGAGTGCAGGGAGTTGAAGTTGATGAATTGAGATTCCCGTCCGACAGATTCGCAACGATCTCTAATTGGTATTTTGAATAATCTGCCCGAAGGGCTCCATTACTACCTACTAAACCCTATATCCTAAATCCTAAACACATTATGCAAGTAGTATTCACACAAGACATCTCAGGTATCGCTCGTAAAAATGAAGTCAAAACCGTCAAATCCGGTTATTTTCACAACTATCTTCTTCCAAAAGGACTTGCCGTCCTAGCAACCAAAAAAAGGTTGGTCGAAGTCGAGAAGATCCGTGAAAAAGAAGGCATGAAACTCGAAGAACTCGAGAAAAACGCAGCTGAAGTCGAGAAAAAGATTTCAAAAGCAACCCTAAAACTTACTCACAAAGCAACGGATAAAGAAACTCTTTACGCCGCAGTTACCGAGAAAGAGATTGTAGAAGCTATCAAAGATCAGCTCAAAATCGAACTCGCGGAAAAGAACCTCAAAATGCCGGAGCACTTCAAGAAAGTAGGGGAGTATGAGATTGAAATCGACCTTCCCGGAGGCCATAGCACCAAGCTAAAGGTCGTAATCGAAGCAGAGTAGATTTTGAAAGAACCAAACAAGCTCCAATATGAGCAAGATCCTCGGCCTTGATTACGGCAAACGCAGAACAGGCATCGCAATCAGCGACCCCGCTCGGGAATTAGCTTTCCCAAGAAAAACATTATCTTTCCGCAAAGAAGGAACACTTTTTAAAGAAATAAAAAAACTCTGCGAAGAAGAAGCGGTTGAAAAAATCATAGTAGGATTACCCCTCAATATGCAGGGGCACTACACCAAGCAAACAGAATCAACAGAAGCCTTCGCAAACCGCCTCAAAGGAGCGATAGACCTGCCAATTGAACTATTCGACGAACGCCTAAGCACCCTTCAGGCAGAGAAGGCTCTGATCGAAAAAGGCCTCAAAAAATATTCCGAGATTGACGAAATAGCCGCCCAAATGGTTTTGCAGGCTTGGCTAGACAGAAGTGCTTAGCCCCTGCAATTATCAAAAAGATGTGATATCTATATACTCCTCAATATTAACGCTCTCTACAGGTTGATATTCCTCCCCCATAACCTCCGCTTTTTCTTGAGGAGAAAGCTTGTCAAAAACTCTTGCAAAATATAACAGGGAATTCATTTCTTCATCAGTAACCCAAGTACTTTCACGGCAACTAGCCTCAACTTCTGCGGCCAAAGACTCTGACCAAAAAAACTTACCTTGTTCAAAAAGAATCTTCAACACAAATTTATCCCTGTCATTAAGACTGGGTTCTTCAGGGATAGCTTCAGGTGTATTAGGCATATTTTTTTATTAAAAAATTAATTGAGTTAAATCACTACCAAAATCATCGCACAACCCAATTTCTCTGTCAAACCGTATCAATTTCAAGAATTGGAAGCTTCGAATTTCGTTTAGGATTTCAGGATTCAGATTTCGAAATTCCAACTATCCCCGGCAACTCCTTCCCCTCAAGAAACTCCAGCATAGCCCCTCCACCTGTAGAAACATGAGTGAACCTTTCTTCCGCCAACCCAAACTTCTTTATAGCAGCAATAGTGTCTCCACCTCCAAGAATAGTAACCCCCGGGCACTCCGCAACAGCCTCCGCAATCCTTCGAGTCCCTTCCTCAAAAGGCCCCATTTCGAATAAACCGACAGGCCCGTTCCAAATAACAGTCCCGGCCCTTGCGATAAATTCACAAAACCTATCAATGGTTTTTTCTCCAATATCAAAAATTTTCATATCACCCTCAATATCAGACACGGGGACAGTAAGAGTCTCGGCATTCTCGGAAGCCTCGGAAGCAACCAGAACATCCTGCGGCAAAATGAACTTATCCATATCCTTTTCCGCCGCAAGCATAATCGCCTGAGCAATCTCCTTTTTATCAGGTTCATACAAAGAGTCCCCAACATTATGACCCGCCGCATACAGAAAAGTAGAAGCCAAACCGCCGCCAATCAAGAAAGCATCACCCTTATCAATAAAATTCCGAAGAACCCCGATCTTGGTATCGATTTTAGCCCCACCCATAATCAAAACAACAGGCTTGGAAGGCTCCTTCAAAATCCCGGAAAGAACCTCGATCTCACGCTCAAGAAGCAGCCCCGCATAAGATGGAAGATGATCCGCAAGCCCTGCAGTAGTCGCATGAGCACGATGAACAGCCCCAAAAGCATCACTCACAAAAACATCCCCAAGATTCGCAATCTCCAGAACAAACTCCTCATCATTCAGCTCTTCACCATGATAAAAACGAGTGTTTTCAAGAAGCAAAACTTCTCCCTCAAGCATCTCGGAAACAGCATCCTCAACTCCCGGCCCAACGCACTCATGAATATATCCCACAGGCTCAGAAAGAAGCTCCTTCAAACGATCCGCAACCTTATCAAGCCTCAAATCATCCAAAAACTGCCCCTTAGGCCGCCCCATATGCGACAAAACGATCACCTTAGCCCCACGAGAAGCCAGATATTGAATTGTCGGCAAAGCCTTTCGGATCCGCGTATCGTCCGTAATTTCGCGATTCTCATCAAGCGGCACATTGAAGTCTACTCTCAGGAGTATTTTTTTGCCCTTAGGATCCAAGTCATGCAGAGTTTTCAGTTTCATTTTTTTAAAATTTTAGAAATTGTTTGAGCGGCAACCTTGCCTTTATCGACTCGCGCAAGCGCGTCTTCCATTTTATGTACCATCAAAACCTCAAAAACAATAGGTTTCCCCGTTTCCAGTTGGACTTGCATAAGTCCATCAACGCAAGCTCGACAAACGGCGTCGTAATGATCGGTCTCTCCTTTAATCAAACACCCGAGAGCAATAAAACCGTCGTATTTCGAAGCCAATTTTTTGCAAACCAAAGGGATCTCAAAAGCCCCCGGAACTTTAACAACCTCATATTCAAACTCAAGCTCCGCTATACAGCTTTCAAGCAACTTATCAGTTATAAAATTATTGAATTCTGAGACAATTATTCCAATCATGCTTCAATCATACGTTGGATATAGCGAGCAATCAAATCAACCTCAATATTAACCTTGTTACCCTGTTTCAGATCCCCAAGATTAGTGTTTTTTAAAGTAAAATCCACCAAAGAAACCTCGAAAAATTCCTCAGATAGCCCGGAAATCGTCAAACTGGTTCCATTAACGGAAACCGAACCCTTCAAAGCCAAAAATTTCCCGTAATCGGAAGGAAAAGAAATCCTCAAAACATCACCGGCCTTCAAGACTTCAGCAGCAAAATCAACATGCCCCGCAACCAAATGTCCATCAAGACCGTCCTTAAGAGTAAGGGCAGGCTCCAAATTGACCATATCCCCGGCCTGCAAATCCCCAAGATTAGTGCAGCTCAAAGTCTCCTCCATCAGATCAAAAGCCCCCTCATCATTAACGGTCAAACAAACACCATTAACAGAAATACTATCCCCGGCGGAAACATCAAGATCGTGCTTCAACAGCAGGGGGTTACCCGTATTTTCGACTTTACCGACCGATTTAATTATTCCTGTAAACATGTGGCAAAAAACTACATGAACAGATTGACAAAAACAATATAAATATATAAAATCAGCAACCTGTAATCAAGTATTAATGAAAATGCATGCACGTATATCTTTGCGAGAAGCTGTAAAACAGCCCAGTTTCGATGAAAAGGTTAAAGTATTTCTAGAAGATGCTGTAGTGCAAGACATGTTAAGGAGATTAATAATTGATATAGAAAGTCTAAAGCAAGAAGATGTACCGTTAAAGGCACTAGAAGGTAGTCATAGAAGGCAGAAAACATCGTCTATAGGGAGTATGGCAGATACTTTAGGTCAAAACTTAAAAGAGGGGTTGCTTGTATTGGCACAAGGGTTGGCACAAGGTCCTTGGTTTTCGAAACTTTCTTATGCAATAGAAAGTATATTGTGGGAAAACCCAGAGCATGGAGAAGAAGCAACTGCTATGCTTTTAATAAGGTGCTTGGAGTTGTTGGCTGCGACCGAGGAATTACCGAAGGGTCTTGCGGAAATAGTCGAAGAAACAAAGAATGTAGTGCCTCTAAATAACCACAGATTACATAAATTTATAGAACAAATACAACAACAACAAAATGACCTACTTGATAGAGCAGGGTTAAATATAGCAATACCGATGATAGATCAATATACCATGGAGCTTCTAATAAACGATCAGCCGATTCACGACATAGATCATTTGAGGCGCACATTAGTGCGAATTTGTATAAAAGAAAAAGATGTTAATAAACTTCAGGCACTACATCAAACAAGAATTTGTCTGTTTAAATTTTTATTAATATAAACCTAATGATCAATGAATAAGACAGATAACCACCCAGGCCTCGAAAGATGGCAAGGCAGATTGCAATCATTACTACAAGACCAAAAAACACAAGAATTAATGCAGTTAACGGGAGTAATTAGCGCAGATAAAGACGAGGTGAGATTCGGAACATATTCGCTAAGAGATCGAAGCATTCAAGGAATTATAAATATGCTAAATATTAGACTGGGGAGATGCAATCAAGATTCACAAGAAGGAAAAGCCTTGGAATCACTCAGGAATTATTTCAATGAAATTTTAACCGACTAAAAAATGAACTCAGAATCAAATAACACAAGCCAAAACGAAGCAATCCAAGCGGTTGTGGATCAAAATGCGGATACCGAGAAATGGCAGGATAGGTTGCAAGCATTTCTTCAAGATGCAAGCGTGCAGGAGCTAATGAGTCAAGCGAGAATGGAAGTCAGAATTGATATACCGGAAGAACTTGGGAATAGGCATCCGAAAATACAAGACGCTATTTACTACAGGGGAGATGGTCGGTGGATGGAATTGGATAAATGGGGGCTAATATCTGTTCTTGATTCTATTTCAAGTGCAGCGAATCTAATGGAGCGGTATTCAATGGAAAACGCATTAAAAACTTTCAGACAGTTTTTTGTAGAAACACTGTTTCATTACAATAACAATATCGCAGATAGGGGAGTCCGTATCGAAGGGGCAAAAAACGACGCATTAAACAGATCTACACTTTGGTACAAAAGACTGGGGATGTTTCTTGAAAACGAGGCTGTGCAGGAAGCGCTGTGCCTTACAGGCTTGAGTGTAACAATACTGGATACGGAAATACCGAAAGTATGCATAAACGGTCACTATTGTTATCGAGAAGAGTTGTTGCAGGAGATCGAATCTCGGTTAAAAGGTGTAAACCCTGACCAGGATCGTGAAAAGACTTACGCTCTTGCTGATTTGTGCAGGTGTTTTTCGGAAATACTGAATTAGAAAATTAGAAATCTGCAGCGCTCCTGTTTTAGCATGAAAACTATAAAAAGTCGTTTTGGCTTCGCCAAAACTCCACCCACTTGGTACTCATTACTCATTACTCATTACTTCACACTAACTTTTAGGGATATAGGGAAAAAATAGTTGCTGTGTAGGTGTCACGTTTTTTGCTAGAAATTCTCTAGCATGTAATCAATCATTTTCTTTCTACGTTGCTTAGAAATGCCACGATGAATGAGAACTTTTTGTTTGATGTGAGAAAAGA
>JAHIUS010000044.1 GCA_018816885.1 Patescibacteria group bacterium
ATGTATATCTTGAAATCCATCTCTAGATGAAGTTAATAATCGGTCTTGGCAATAAGGGCACGAAGTATGGCGGAACTCGTCATAATGTTGGGTTTCAGGTTGTGAATATGCTGCGGGAGGAGCTTGATTTTCCTGAGTTTCATGAGAAAACCAAGTTCAAGGCTATGATTTCCGAGGGCGAGGTTGAGGGGGAGAAGGTTGTTTTGGTAAAGCCTTTGACTTACATGAATCTCTCTGGTGAAGCGGTTTTGGCTGTTAAATACTTCTATAAGGCTTCCAATGAGGATATTTTGGTGGTTTTTGATGATTATGATTTGCCTTTGGGAGATGTTCGATATCGCTACCAAGGCGGCGCAGGTACTCATAATGGAATGAAGTCTTGTATTTCTGTTTTGGGAGAAAACTTCCCAAGACTCAAGATTGGAATTAATGCAGGGCTTCCCGTTATGGATCTTTCAGGGTATGTTTTGGGGCGGTTTACCGAGGAGGAGACTTCTAAGATTGCCGTTGCTTTGGGAGGTGCTATTTTGGAAATCAAAAAAATACTTGCAATTTCAGGAGAAAGTGAGTAGTTTTAGTTGCGTTAAATTTTTAAAATTAAAATTATTATGTTTGCAGTTATAGAGGTTGGCGGAAAACAGTATCAAGTTGAGGAGAAAAAAGAGATTTTGATCGAGAAAGTTGAAGGTGAAGTGGGGAAGAATTTGACGATCAAGACCGTTGTTTTGCTCGCAAAAAGCGATAGCGATGTGACAATTGGTACTCCTTATGTTGCCGGTGCTACTGTTGAGCTTAAACTTCTTGAAGAGGTTAAGGCTGATAAGATCAGGGTTTTTAAGATGAAGGCTAAAAAGAGGTATCAGAAGACTCAAGGTCATAGGCAGAAATATTGGAAAGCTAAGGTTCTGAAGATTACTAAGGTTGGGGGTGCGAAGAAAGAGGTGGAGAGTGAGGAGAAATCAGAAGAGAAGAAATAATGGTGATTTACTAGCTTAGTATACTTAAGTAATCATTTAGTTTTTCCGGTAATTCACCCGAATAAATTTTCTTCTTCCCATCCACCCCCTTGAATCGGATTGATTTCGCATGTAGGAATTGGCGGTCAAGTTCTTCCGATTTTTTGCCGTATTTTGAGTCGCCGACTACCGGGTATCCGATTTTCGAGAGATGGACGCGGATCTGGTGGGTTCGGCCGGTTTTGATTTTGACTTCGAGGAGGGTCATGTCTGATTCGGGGAATGCTTTTACGGGTTTGAATTCGGTTATCGCGTCTTTGCCGGAGGTTGAGACTGTCATGCTTTGTCTCTTCAGGTGGTGACGGCCGATTGGCGCCTCTATTATGCCTTTTTGGTCGATAATACCGTGTACGAGTGTGATATAGGTCTTCTCGATGCTTCTTTCTTCCATTTGCTTGCTGAAGTTTGCGTGGGCGCTATCGTTTTTGGCTATAACTATTACCCCTGACGTGTCTTTGTCTAGGCGGTGTAAAAGCCCAGGCCTTACTGCATCTCCTTGTTTGCTGGTTTTGCCTTTCAGGTGATGCAGGATTGCGTTCACAAGCGTACCTTCCTTGTGTCCGGGTGCGGGGTGAACGACCATTCCTGCGGGTTTGTTGATTATCAGGTAGTCTTTATCTTCGTGAACTATGTCTAGGGCGATTTTTTGTGCTTTGAGGTTTAAAGGTTTCTCTTTGGGGATTGAGAATTGGATGTCGGAACTTTCTTCAACCTGTTTGTTTGATTTTAAAACAACTTTTCCATCGACTTTGACTCGTCCGCTTTTGATCATTTTTTGAATCTTTTGACGGGTCAGGCCTTCTGATTTTTCTGAAATTATTTTGTCGAGTCTGTTTTTCATGGCCTTATTGTAGCAGGTTTGGTAAAATTTCTTGTGTGAATTTTTTAAAAAAAGAAATATGGATAGCTTGTTAAGTAAAGGGGTTTCAGATGTGATTGTTCGGGAGGACTTGGAGAAGAAGCTGAAGTCGGGCAAGAAGTTGCGAGTCAAACTTGGGATTGATCCTTCGGGCGCGGATCTTCATATCGGTCATATGGTTGTTATTCGTAAGCTTAAAGAGTTCCAGGATCTGGGACATCATATTATGCTGCTTTTCGGGAATTTTACAGGTCAAATAGGAGACCCCACAGGTAAGGCGGAATCTCGTAAGATCAAGACTCAGGAAGAGCTTGAGGCGAATGCGAAACATTATTTGAAACAGGCCGGGAAACTTATTGATACCGAAAAAGTTGAGGTTGTTTGGAATGCTGATTGGCTTTCGAAGCTTAATTTTGCGGATATTATTCAGCTTGCTTCCAATTTTACGGTTGCTCAAATGATGGAGCGGGATATGTTTCAGGATAGGGTCAAAAATGATCTTCCTATTTCCATGCATGAGTTCTTTTATCCGTTAATGCAGGGGTATGATTCTGTTGCATTGAAGGCCGATATCGAGCTTGGCGGGACTGACCAGACCTTCAATTTGCTTGCAGGGCGGACTCTTCAGAAGGCTTACGGGCAGGAACCTCAGAATATTTTGACCGTTCCTCTTTTGGAAGGTACTGACGGTAAGAAAAAAATGGGCAAATCTGATGATAATTATATCGGTGTAGATGAAGCTCCTCGAGATATGTATGGGAAAACCATGTCTGTCCCTGACGAATTAATTGTTAAGTATTTCGAGCTTGCCACAGATTTGACTCTGGATGAAATTGCTAAAATCAAGGAAGAACTTGATGGCGGAGGGAATCCTCGTGATCTCAAGATGAGACTGGCTCGGGAAATTGTAGCTATTTATCACGATGTAGATGCGGCTAAGGGAGCTGAAGATGAATTCATCAATATGTTCAGAAATAAAGAGCTGCCTGACGAGATTCCCGAGAAGGTTTTCTCTGAGGCTAAATGGAATATTGTTGACCTTATCACTGAGGCTGAATTGGTTGTTTCCAAGAGTGATGGACGCAGAATGACTCAGCAAGGCGCCGTCAAGGTTGATTCCGAGAAAGTTGATTCTTTTGAAACGGAAATAGAGCTAACAACAGAGGGACGGCTTCTGCAAGTAGGGAAACGTAAGTTCCTTCTTGCCAAACTGGGGTAGCATGTGTCATAATTCGGATGTATTTGACCACATACAAATATGCCTAACAGAAATAAGCGGGTGAGTCCTCTTGCAGATTTGGTGTCCATACGAACCTTGCAGCGATTGCAGGATAATCTCGCGCAGGCTATGGGGGTTTCTTTGGTGATTTATGATGTTGAAACAGATGAAGAGGTGACAAAGAGAAGCAATATGAGTTCTTTTTGCGATAAATTAAGAAGTTATGATGGGTTCATTGATTCTTGTACAAATGATTCGATTAAATTCGGTGATAAGTGTGTCGAGGCTGTCAAACCTGTTATTTACCAATGTCATTCGGGGCTTTATTCTTTTTCTGTTCCGATAATGATCGGTGGCAGGGTTGTTGCTTATTTTAAAGGCGGTCAGGTTCGTCTCAGTAATCCTGATATTTCTCACTGTAAGTCCATGGCGGATAAATACGGGGTTGATTTTGATGTATATTTGGAGCTTTTTTTGGCAACACCGCTTTTTACGGAAGATAAGATTAATGCAACCGTCGAGTTGCTTCGAGTTATTGCGAATACCGTTTCCAATCTTGCTGTTTCAGGTCAAATCGCCAAAAGCAAAGCCACCGATCTTGTCCATTTGAATGAACTTTTAGAACATGAGGTTTTGCGTAAAACAGATGAACTTCGAGATTCAGAGGAGAAGTATAGAGGTATATTTGAAAATGCTTTGGATATAATTTATACGATCGATAAAGAAGGAGTTTTAACCGATATGAATAATGTTGTCAGCACTCTCCTCGGCTATGAGAAAGAGGATGTTATAGGCAAGCATTTTGCGGTATTTGTCCACAGTGATGATTTGCATATTGTTCGCGAATCTTTTTTGGATTTAAAGAAAAAGAAAAGGACTTCTACGCAAGGACTCAGGTTTAGGCTCAAGACGAAAGATGGTCGTGACCTCAATTTTGAACTGAACAGCAAGGCCACTTATGATCAAGATGGAGATCTTACGAAAATTGACGGAATTTTGCGCAATATCGATAAGGCTCTCGGAATGGAGAATCAGCTCAGAAGGGTCAAGGAAAAGTATAAGGGGCTTTTTGAGGCGATGCGTGATGGTGTTTATATGACTGATAATAAAGGTAAAGTAATGGCTTTTAACAGGGCGGCACTTAATATTTTTGGATACAATAAGCTTGATGATGTTTTGGGGATGGATATTGCGGATCTTTATTGTGTGCCTGAGGATAGACAGCGGCTTCTTGCTCAGCTTTCCGAGCATGGATTTGTTGAGGATTATGTTGTACGAGTAAAAAAGAAGAATGGAACTCCTATCTACATTTCTGTTTCCAGTAGTCGAATAAAGGATAAGGATGGGAATTTTATGGGTGTTGAGGGTGTTTTCCACGATGTTACCAAGAGGGTTAAGCTCGAGAAGGAAGTTGCGGTTATGAGGAATTACCTTGAAAACTTGATTGAAAATGCCGGAGATGGAATTATTGCGGTTGATAAAAATCAGAAGATTTTCGTGTGGAATAAAGGTGCGGAGCGGCTGTTCGGTTATAAATCGGATGAGGTTATCGGACGAGATATTTCTATAATCATTCCTCGACAGTGGCGGACTCATCGGCCTGAACTTATTAAGCAAGTTAAGAATGGTGAGGTTGTTTCCGATGTTGAGGTGGAAAGAGTTCTGAAAAACGGAGAAAAGATGAAAATATCTCTAACTCTCTCGCCAATTACAGATGGTGATGGTAAAGTTGTTGGGCTTTCTGCTATAGCGAAGCAGACCAATAATAATAAGGAGGATCATGCTTGAAACGAAACTTTCGAAAGTTCTTGGAACTACAAAAAAACATCTTACTATTCTTAATGGGCTGGGAATAACAACTGTTCGTGATTTACTCGAGTATTTCCCTCGTACTTATACTGATGAGAGGGAATGTGTTTCTGTTTCCGAGGTAAAATTGGACCAGGTTAATGTTATAAAGGGAAAGTTGACTGCTTTAAATTCCAGGAAGAGTAGGGGAGGTATGATTATTATGGAGGGGATTGTATCTGATGGGACGGGCAGTGTGCCGGTTGTTTGGTTTAATCAGAAATATTTGAGTCAAATTCTCAGGAAAGGGGCGGATTACTATTTTTCCGGAAAGCTCAAATACGATAACGGTAGAAGTATCTTCAAATCTCCAAAAGTTGAAGCTGTTTCCAAAAACATGCTTCATGTCGGGCGAATTGTACCTGTTTATCATGGAACCGAGGGTCTTAATTCCACTTGGCTTAGAGGTAAGATCAATTCAGTTCTTGGTTATGCCGAGTTGTTTGAGGATGAACTGCCTGGGTGGATCCGGAAAGAACTGGGGCTTATCTCAATTGATAAGGCTATTGCAGACATTCATTTTCCTTCTTCGCAGAAGGATTTGAAAGCGGCTCGGAAGAGACTGGCTTTTGAGGAAATTTTTGGGTTGCAGTTGAAGTCCATTAAGAGGAAGAAAGCGTGGCAGAAAGGAGCAAAAGGGCTGTCTGTTGCCAGAGATGATGATGCGATGAAGAGTTTGGTTGACGGTTTGCCGTTTTCGCTGACCGGGGCGCAAAGAAGGACTTTAATTGAGATTCTTAAGGATATGAGTGGGGAGTTACCTATGCTACGGCTTGTTCAAGGAGATGTTGGTTCCGGGAAGACTATTGTGGCCGTTTTGGCCGCTTTGAATGTTGTAAAAGCCGGCTATCAAGTTGCATTTATGGTTCCTACAGAAGTTTTGGCGAAGCAGCATTATTCTAAACTAAAGGAGCTTTTTGACGGATTTGGGATTTCTGTTGAAATTTTGCTTGGTGGGGTAGGGGATAAGAAGATTTTGCATAAGGCTCTTTCAAAAGGAGAGATAGATATTGTTGTTGGGACACATGCTTTAATTCAAGAAGGGGTTGAGTTTAAAAAGCTTGGATTGGCTATTGTTGACGAGCAACATCGTTTTGGGGTTGAACAGAGGAAAAAGCTGGCTGCAAATGGTACCCCTCATCTGCTGTCTATGACTGCAACACCGATCCCGAGGACTCTTGCGATGATCCTTTATGGTGATTTGGACATTTCTCTTATTGACGAAGTGCCTTCCGGGCGCAAACCCGTTGTTACGCGTCTTGTTCTTGAAAAAAAGCGTAATGATGCTTATAAATGGATATACGATAAAGTTAAGGAAGGAGATCAGGTTTATGTGATTTGTCCTCTTGTTGAAGATTCGGATAAATTGGAGGAGGTTAAATCTGTTACTGCCGAGTTTGAAAGGCTCTCCAAAGGGGCTTTCAAGGGGCTGAAGATTGGTCTTTTGCACGGCCGGATGTCTTCTCAGGAAAAGCAGGATGTTATGGATGATTTCAAGGCGGGGAAGATTGAGGTTTTGGTTTCCACTTCTGTTATTGAGGTGGGGATTGATGTTCCGAATGCGACAATTATGATGATTGAAGGTGCTGAAAGATTTGGATTGTCGCAACTGCATCAGTTCCGTGGGCGAGTCGGACGAGGAGATAAGCAATCTTATTGTTTCTTGATGCCCTCGAAATACACTCCTGAAGGCATGGCTAGATTATCAGCTCTTGAAAGGACTCATAGTGGATTTGACCTTGCTGAGGTTGATCTGCAGATGCGTGGGCCGGGGGAAATCTACGGTGTGCGTCAAAGCGGTATTCCCGATTTAAAAATAGCCTCTTTTGGGGATCAAGAGCTTGTTAGAACTGCTAAAGAGATGGCTGAGAGGTATTTAGCGGACAAATAGGCCTTTCAAGGTATCTAAAAGAGTCTTTTTGGTGGCTTTTTGGGCTTTTGGGATGGTTTTGCTTCTTTTTTCTATTCTTTCTATCTGATTGTCTGTATATCTTTTAAGGTGGTTTAAAATAAAGTTTAAACCTAATTTACTGTTAACGTTTCTTTAGAAATACTCTCTTGCTGCCAACTCTTTTCTTTCTAGTGGCATGTCTGAGTTGTATGGTTTTTGCATTATTTCTGAGAGCAAGATAATTAAATTGTTGTTTAGGCTTGCAAAAAAGCTTGGCAATCTTTGAATTATTGTTGAGTCGTTTTCTTCCAATAGTTCATAAGCCGCTGACTTGAATTCGGCAATTGTTGAAATTTTTGGTCTTTTTTGGGAGATTTCCATTTTAAATTAAGATGGTTTAAGTGCTTGTGTCAAATCAGGGATTGATTATAAAGTTTTATTATTGTTTTTGCAAAAAGTTTTATTGTTTATATTAAATATTGCGAATGATTTTTGTAAAAGCTTGAATTGTAATTGTGCGCAGGGAATTTGTGAAAACGATGTTTCAAAACATTACTTCGACGACCTAAACGTCGTCTTTTTTCATAAAACGCCTTAAATCGAAGGTTTTGAACTACTGGCTTAGGTAAGCCGTTTTTAAAGGGTAGGGTGCTTCTGTTTTGGCTTATAGCCGATGGTTTATGGCGGATGGTGGCGTAGTTCCCTTGTTATAGGCACAAAGGTTGGCACAAGATATATTGTGCGGGGTTGGGTGTCCTGCCCTGCTCTTGGATCTGTTTATGAATTTTATGGATTTTTGTAAATCAAGCTCTCCCCTTTTTAATTTAAGTGGTGATTTTTGTAGTTTTGAGTTACCTGCCCTATTTTTGAATTAAAAAATGAATTGCTATGCGTCAAGTTTTTCTGACGGCAGGTATTTTTGTAAGAAATTCATTTGGGTTTCTACCATCTTGACTTGGAGTATAAATTCTCTGAATCTTAAGTCTTTATCTGCGGTATCAACAGATTTATTCAATAGGAATTTCCATACTTCTTTGGTAAGTTCGTCTGTTATTTTTCGTGAATCATCTGAGACTGCCGCCATAATGGCATCAAATGCTTTTCCTCCTCCTTCGAATTTTGCTTCTGCAAGCCTTCTGAAGTCATCGTATGCGGGATTTAAGAACAGTTCTTGATTTATAACAAGTAGCATCATTCTTTCCTGTACCCAACTTCCATCTGCAATTTTCTCGAGATAATCGATTTGGCTTTCGATTTTTTCTATTTTCTCCTGTATTTTTTCTGCTTTTTCAGGGTTTTCTGCTAATTTTTGCTGTAATTCCTCAAGTTTTTCCTGTTTTTTGTCTAAAGTCCTGCCGGCTCGCCTTTCAAGTTGTTCCTTGTCATGTACTGATACGCCTTCGAAGAAACCTTTATGCCACTCCGTAAAAATATCTTGTATAGGTTTGAACATTACTGCTTCATCTTGCAAATATTCTATTGGATCTGTATTTGCTCCTACCCTACCTCCTATCCCAACCTTTTCTGTGAGCCACTCCCCTGCTCCCATAGCTGCTCCTCCTCCAAGCATAAGTTTTGTGTTTATATCTCCAATTATAGAATTTGGATCATCTGTCCAATTTAGTTGTCTGTCCTGGAAATACCTATCCAGCATATACCCGCCTGTTTCATCCCATACCATATCCACTCCGATTGCTGCTCCAAGTCCTGCGGCAAGATCTATGATTAGTGCTGCGCCTGTTCCCCATATTCCACCTTTCCCCATTAGGGTTGGACCTGTAACTCTGTGTGCGGCTCCAGCTCCGGCGAAGAAAGCTCCGAATTCTGCTCCGGTTCTAGCTAAATAATCCATTTTGTCGTCAGCCTCTTCATATCCATGGATCACAACTGCGGCCACTACGATACCTCCGTACATTTTTGCATTTTGGAGATACGGGCGGTATTTTGCGTATTTTGCCTCTGTCATGACTTTATCCAAGCGTCTCAACTTTGATGGGTCTTCTGTTATTTTTTTGACTGCCAACTCCATCTCTTCCACTGCAAGCCCCATTTCTTTCATTCTTAATATGGCATCGTCTGTTACTCCAAGTTTTTGGAGTTTTCTTATTGTTAAAGTTTCTTTTGTCAGCTGACTTTCCGGCAGATTTCTTGCGGCCTCGACTTGCGCTTTGTGTGCAAGGTTAACTTTCTTTGGTTTAGGCTGAGTAGCTTTGGCTTCCAATTCTTTTTGTGCTTTGTCCTTAAAGCTTTCCCATTCATCAGGTTTGCCTGCTTTTTTTGCCATTTCCTTAGCTCTTGCTTCAACTTCTGCTGCAGGCACTAATCTTAATTCTGCGAACTCCCCTCCTTTGATGAATTTTTCAGTTTCAATGTACGTATCTTCCCTGGCACCTATTCTTCCTTTTTCCCATGCGATACTGGTTTCTTTTACTCCCAATTTTCTTTGATATGCCGAATATGTTTCCAAGAACTTTTGACCGTGTCTTTCGATAAGTGCATCCAGTCTTTCAGAGTACATCAATCTATATAATTTTGATGGTGTTTTGAAACCTTTATTTTTCAAATACTTAATATCGTAATATTTCCTGTAAACTTCTGCATGGAATTTTGCTCTTGAGTGCAAATATTCAAGTTTTTCAACTTCTGTTGGCCTCATTAAAGTTCCTATAGCGTAATGCTTATCCACTCCGAATCTATACATTCTTTGTGATGCGGTAATATGCAATCTTATAACTTCTGCCGGTCCTGCGAGTCCTCTAACTGCCCCTCTGCTCCCACCTTTTACCGCCTCTATCCCTGCCCCCATCAGTGTTCCTGTTTGAGCTGCTCCTCTAACCGCTCCTGTCAAAGCTCCAAAACCTCCGCTTCCTAAAATGAAATATTTTCCTCCGCTATCCAAATACTCTTCTATCACATCTTTATATGTAGTGTCTTCTCCCATAGCTTTGATTGCTTCCCAGAAGGTTTGAGCTATTACGTTAAAGCTTGTTAAAAGCAACCACGTTTCTCCTTGCACCAAAAATACAGCCCCCTCATGAACTATCAAGTGTCCTCCATCTGCCAAGACTCCTTCTATAACTTCAAATGCCATTTCGTCTATATCACCCCATTTTTTACCATTTTCCTCCCATTTTCGCACCGCTGCAATTACATGTGGAAAGTTGTTTCCAATAATCTCAGGGGTATCATCTCCCCCGCCTTCTCCTGGGTCTTCTCCCGGAGTCCATCCCAACTTACCTATCTTATTAAGCCCTTTCAAAACATCTTCTATAGTTTCTTTTGGCTCGATCAACTCGATATCTTCTTCATATTGCTTGAGGAATTTAAACAGTATTTTCTCGTCTTTTATTGCTTTTGCCTCCTGTTCTGCTGAAAACACCAAAGGTATTTCAAGTTCAGGCATAAACCCTTGGATAAATGACTCTGTTTGTCTTTCTGCTTGAGCTCCGAAACTCATAAAATCCTCGTATTTTCTATCCTTGATAAGCAACAGATTCTTAGGGTCTACTCCTATTTTTTCTGCCGCTTCTCCAATAAATGGATAGTGCACTTCAACTTCTGCGCTTAATTGTTTGAAAGCTCCCTTGAAATCACCTTTGAACATCAAAGATGCGAATTTTCTGAGAGAGTCCTTGGACAGATTCAACCCCAGGTTATCTGAAACCCACTTTCCGACATGGTCTGGGCTTAATAGTGCTCCAATTGTTACTATCCCGAGTGCTGCGCCAACTCCCGCTAATATTTTGCCAAATATTCCTATTCCTTTTTTTGCTTTTTCTTGGGTTCCTTGCTTGCTTTTGCCCCATAACCATTTAACAAGTTTGTACCCTACATATGCACCTCCAATTACTAATCCGGCTGTAATTATCCTGTTCCCCAGTGTGCCTTTTCTACCTTTTGTTTTTTCTATTTCACCTTTTCTTTCTAGTGCATCTTCGTATATTTGATGGCTTGTTTCTGCTATTTCACTCCAATTTGATAGCCATAAGAACATTGGTTTGCCTTCCGCTTCTAATATCTCTTGGATTTTTTTGGATGCCGCTTTTTCGGTTTTTGTTTTGTTTGGTGTTTTTTCTAGCAACAATATATCTTCTTGGACTTTTTCTAAACTAAACTCCCGCTTTTGAAAAAGTCTTGTTAGCATTATGTGACAAACGCTTTCCAGGGTATCGATTGCATCTTGTTGACTCTCTGGAGATAGGTTTATATCAATCCCTTTTATCACCTCTTCTTCGGTTTCCATTCTTTCCAGCCTGAGATCTACTCGATCTACTTGGCTTTCTTCGATGGCTTCTTCTTTTGGAGTTTGCTCTAGCGATCCCTCTAGCTCTTCGGGGGAGTTGCTTTTAGTGGTTCCGTCTTGGAAAACGAGTCTTTTTTCGTAGAAAAACATCTAGATTCAATTATATCTATTAATTCTACCATTTTTTCATAGGTTTTGCAACCTGTTAGACTAAGCTTTTAACCATATAAGTTCCTTCCAACTTATATCCAAGCTTTTTGTAGTATTCGCGTGTTCCGATGCTACTTATGACTGCGAGTTTTTTGTAGCCGGCTTTTTTGGCGATTTTTTCCGCTTCCGAGATGAGTTTTTTGCCGAAACCGATGTGTTGGGCGTCTCCGCTACTTTTTTTGTCGATTTTCAGGTGGATGCCGTAGGTGTGGACTTCGCGGATTATTGCTGTTTTGTGATCTATTTCCGGGACAACTTGGTTGCGAGATGGGAATCTGAGGCGGAGCATTGAGCAGAGTTTGGGACCCTGGTCGTAAGTTAGGAAGAATTCTTTCCCTCCTGAGGAGTCGTACTCTTGTTTGTGAAGTTTTACCATTTTCGGATCGATTTCCGTGTCGCGAATTTCGCGACAGCGGATGCAGTCGCATTTTGCGTTGTACTTTCTTTTGAGTTCTTGGCGGAGGTTTGTTACGCGTGATCCTTCGATAATACTTTCTCCCGGAATGTCGCGGACCAGACGTTCGATTCTTACGTATTTTGGGATTAAAGCTTTTATTTTTACGAGGAGTTTTTCAAGTTGAAGACCTCTATAACTGTGATACTTGCCTTGTGCCACCCATTTTTCCAGTTCTGAAAAGGGTGTGGCTGTGCATGGATATATCTTGAGGTAGTCCGGGCGGAAGTCGGGGTTCTCGAATAATTCTTCGAACATTTTTAAATCTTTCGCAGGGGTGCTTCCGGGCAGATTTGGCATCATGTGTATGCATATTTTCAGTCCGGCATCTTTGCAGAGGCGGATTGCGCGCACGGCGTCTTCCGTATGGTGTCCGCGTTTGACGTAATCGAGGATTTTATTGTCCAAGTGTTGTACTCCGAGTTGTACTTTTGTGCAACCAAGCTCTCGGAACCATCTGACTTCTTCCCGAGTGATGTGGTCAGGACGGGTTTCCAGGCTTAGGCCGACGCATCTGTGCTCGGTTTTTTCGTTGTTCTTTTGGGCTTTAACCAATGACAGCTCTTTTTTACCGCCGTTTAAGGCGTTGAAGCATTGTCTTAAGAAGTCCTTTTGGTATCTTTTGGGGTAAAAGGAGAATGTTCCGCCGAGCACTATAAGCTCAATCTTGTCCGTTGGATGTCCCTGGTTTCTGAGGCTTATCAGGCGTTTTTGGATTTGTTTGTATGGGTCGAAATCGTTAAGCAGGGCGCGCATGGCGGCCGGTTCGTTTGAAAGGTAGCTTTTCGGCATATCTTTCTCGGAAGGGCAGAAAACGCACTTCCCGGGGCATGGGTAAGGCTTGGTGAGTACGGTTATGATTGAAACTCCCGACATTGATCGGATCTGTCTTTTTTGCAGGAGTTTTGAGAGGTTTTTGTCTTTTGGAAGACTGCTTTTCAGGTAAAATTTATTGAGTTCGTAGTTCGATGGTGAGTGGAGACCATGTTTTTTGGCGTACTTGTTTTTTATTTTCTGAAAATCGGCCACGGTTCGTGGTTTTTTTGATAAGGTTTCTTGGAGAATTTCTGATAAGATGTGCATCGTGAACGAGTCTACAGCAAAAAAACTTCTGGAAAAAGTGAAA
>JAHIUS010000045.1 GCA_018816885.1 Patescibacteria group bacterium
TCTTTTCTCACATCAAACAAAAAGTTCTCATTCATCGTGGCATTTCTAAGCAACGCAGGAAGAAAATGATTGATTACATGCTAGAGAATTTCTAGCAAAAAACGTGACACCTACACAGCAACTATTTTTTCCCTATATCCCATTGTTAGCGTTTTTTAAGCATCTTTGGCGCGAGCTTAATAATGTCTTTTATTGATGAAAACAAAACTCCTTCTCGAAGTGCGTTGATTGCGCTTAGTGTGCAGTAGTAAGGAATTGCGATCGGATGTTTGATCAGATCTGAAAATCGGAGATTTTTTATAAGCATCAGCCTGTGGTTGCGGAAGGAGTGTTTCTTTTGAAATTTTGACATTTTTTTGCGGCCCAGGAAGATCGAAAGAAGTCCTTTTCGACGGACCACCCCTGTTCCCCTGCCGTGGTAACCGAGTGCTTTTGGGACGTAGGCGGCTTTCCAACCTTTTCGATTCATGCGCCAGGCAAGATCAACATCTTCTTTGTACATGAAAAAATCTTTGTCGAAATATTCCGCTCCTTGTTTGACGTCGGTGAGTGCTTCCAATCTGTAAACGGGGCATGCGCCGGAGACTCCCCAGATCTTTCGTTTTTTGTCGTATTGGCCTTTGTCTTTTTCTCCTTGGCCTCTATCGGTTGTTCTGGTTGAGCGATGAAATTTGAGGCCGGTTGTGTCTATTGTTTTTGTCTTTTTCTTTTTATTAAAATCGTATTTCAGAAGTTTTCCGGTTGCCGATCCGATCTTTTTTTTCATGGATTTTAAAATTTTCTCATAATAATCGGGCTCCAAAATAATATCCGGGTTCATAATACTGATAAAAGGTGTGCCGGAAAGATCGATCCCCTGGTTTGCAGCACCCGCGTAACCGAAGTTAAAATGATTCTGAAAAACTTTGGCAAAGGGATAATTTTCAAGTACAAATTTTGGTGAATCGTCGTGCGAAATGTTGTCGATGTAGATTATATCGAGCTTGTTTTTCTTGAAAAGCGTCTGCCGCTTGAGAGAGTCAAGGCAGGTAGGCAAAAATTTCTTGGAGTTATAGCCTATGACTACTACTGTCAGGAGAGATTTTTTGTTTCTGAGTGACATCGCAGTTAAGATTAGCAAAAAAAACGTTAAAACGGTAGAATATTCCTCGCTATGTTCAAACCCCGCAAAATCCTAATGATGATAGACAGCTGGGATCCGCTTATGGGCGGGGCTCAAGTGCATATTAAGCAGCTTGCCGAGCGACTTATTAATGACTATGGGATTGAGGTGCATTTGGTTACTCGCGATCTTAAAGGTGGGCGGAAGAGGCCAAAAATCGAGAAATTACTTGACGGTAAGTTCATCGTTCATCGGGTTGGAATTCGAACCAAGTTCGAGAATATTCCCGCGCGTTTATGGTGGTGTCTCCGGGCCGGTTTTTACTCGAGGAAGCTGCATCTTAAGGAACATTTTGACCTCATTCATGCTCATGCTTTTTTAAGTTCTTATCCTGCACGGTTTGCTCGGTTTCTTTGCGGGCTTCCGATCGTTTATACGGTTCACGGGACAAGTCTTTTTCATAAAAAAACAGGTTTGCAAGCCGGTCTTGAGCGACAACTCTTGACCAAGATGAAGTATGACAGGCAAATCACGGTTGCGGAGAATTTTTTGGATTTAAAAAATATTAATAAAAGGATTACAGTTATTCCAAATGGAATTGATGTGTCGGAGTTCGACAAGGTTAAGGTGGAGAAGCCTGATGATGGGATTTTCAGGGTGCTTTATGTCGGACGATTTGATGCGATCAAAGGCCTCGATGATCTGATTCGAGGAGTTTATGAGCTTTCAAAAGAAGGGATAAAAAAAGAGCTGCAAGTCAGGCTGGTCGGGTATGGATACGAGATTAAAAAACTGCGAAAACTTATGCGGGATCTGCACCTTACTCGGGTTGTGAAGTTCGTCGGGCGAAAGGAAGGAGATGAGTTGATCGAGGAGTTTAAACGAGCTGATGTTTTTGTTCTCCCCTCTCATTCGGAGGGACAGTCGCTTACTCTCATGGAGGCTGCGGCTTGCGGGCTGCCTATTTTGGCGACACAGGTTGGAGATAACGGAAAGCTCGTTAAGGAAGATGTAAACGGCTATCTCATCCCACCGGGCCACCCCCAGGAGATCAAGCATTATTTGAATAGATTTATCGGGAATCCTCACCTGCAACAGATGGGAGAGGAGAGCCGCGCTATACTTGATGCTGCGGAAATGACCTGGGAGAATGCCGCGAAGAAAACTTATTCGCTCTACAGGAGGGTTCTTATGGATCTTAAGGGTGTGCCTTTCCGGAAGAAACTTTGGGATTTGCTTGCGGAGGTTCGTTTGCCGCATCATTCGATCAGGCAGACTCTCAGGCATTTCAAAATGTCGCGGATCACTACCAAGAGAATGCGTATCACCGAACCTGTTCTTTGTTCTTTGACCGTGGATGTTGAGCGGAATTTGGGTTCTCACAATGAGGATGGAGATCTTGAACCGACTCTTGCGACTTGCCGTAAGTTTTTTGAGAATTTCAAGGGTTTTTGCGATCAGCAGGAGCTTAAATCGACACTTTTTACTCAGGGAAATCTTGTACCGGATCTTGCTGCTGTCTTGAAAAAATTTGATGAAAACGGGCATGAGATCGGACTGCACGGGATGTATCACGGTCTTTGGGGGAAGGCTAAGTGGTTCCTTAACGACAGGCCTCTGACCAAGGCGGAGAAGATGGAGTTTTTGGATAGGGCTATCAAGAGTTTTGAAGATGCCGAGTTGACTCGGCCAAGGAGTTTTCGGGCACCGAATATGGCTATAGACCGGCGTACTTTTGAGGTTTTCGAGCAGTTTGGAATTAAGTATGATTCGTCTTTTTCTTCTTATCGCGGGGAGGATTTCGGGAAGAGGTACTCTTTGCCTTACGAGATTGCCGGGGTTAAGGGGCTGCCGGTTTCTTTTGATCCTTTGCCGCATTTCCGGCTCCGGTTCGGGCTGCCGGTGGCGAATTATTGGGTTATGAATTTGTATTATTTGTTAAAGCTTCCGGAGGCGGAGCTTGAAGAAGCGGTACGGAGAATTATTTGGTCGCAGAAGAAGGCGCGGGTTAAGCCGCATCTTGTTTTCTTGCTTCATTCTTGGGAGTTTGAGACCGGAGAGGAGGATTATTGCGGCGGCGACAATTACAGTAATTTGGCTCAAAGGCTTTATATTTTGAATGAGAAGTTTGGGCTTAAGTTTTTGACTTTCGAGAATTTGTGTAAAGAAATATGTACATAGATAATTTGCAAACAATCCGTTTAAGAGATGCTTTCCGTTCGGCAGATCGACCGAAGTATTCGTTTAATTATTTGCGTTCCGGGCTTGAGTTTGTTTTGAAGGAGTCTTCGCTTGCGAGGCTTGAAAACAAGAAGATTTTGGTGCCGGCTTTTATTTGTCCGATTGTTCCGGAGGTTATTCGGAGATGCGGGTTTGAACCTGCTAAAGTCGATGCGGACCTTGAGACTTTTAATGTGAAAATCTCTGGTGAGGCGGCGGGTGCCGCGCTTGTTTGTCATACTTTCGGGGCGCGATGCGATATCCCTGATGGGATGCCGGTGATTGAGGATTGTGCGAATTTTTACGAGAAGGAATTGGAGGGAGATTTTGGGCTTTTCAGTTTATGGAAACAGCTTCCGAATGTTCGGGGCGGGTACATTCAGACTTCTGAAGACTTGTGTATTGATCATTTGGGGCAGGACCGACTTTCTCTTTTTGAGATTTTTATGAAAATTTCCGGGCCTCATCGAATGATTTTTAATTTTTTAAGGTCAAAAAGGGAGCTGCCAAAGTCCTGCGATGTTTCTTCCGAGAAGTGGGATATCTTGAAGGCTCCGAGGATTTTTACCAAGGATTTTAAAGCTAAAAAAGATGTTTATGATCGGCTTTGCAGGGATTTTGATGATCTGGGGCTTGAAGAGTTTTTTATAAAACAAAAGATGCCGAAAAATTCGCAACCGTTTAACTTTTCACTAAGGGTGAAAGAGGAAGGAAAGAGGGATGAACTTCTGCTTGCGCTGCGGAGAAAGGGGGTCTTCGGAGATCGGCTTTGGTATAATGCGGAGACTGAGGGATGTCCAAATGCTTCTTTGCTTGCGAAAACCGTGATAAATTTACCTCTGCATTCTGAGGTTCTTCCTAAACTCAAAAATGTCTTATAAAGCAATTTTTCACAGGCCGGAATGGCGCGAATTCCTTGCGGAAATCATGCGCGGGAAGGATGAGTCTATTGATGGGTTGCCGATTTTCAAGGGTAGTTCTTTGCCTTTGGCGGATTATTGCGGGCCTGTTTCTGAGGCTCGGGTTCCTGAGGGGATTGAGGTTTTTTCTTTGGATAAAATCCCGGGGTCGAAAGAGTCACCTTTTTGTACTTTTAGGTTGAAAACCAAGGGACGGGATTTTGAAGACATATTGAAGAGTACGGTTCATCAGAAGCATCGCAATATGGTGAATCGGGCGGCACGAGAAGGGGTTCATGTTTATAAGTTCGAGGCGGATGGAGCGCATTTACGGGAGTATTATCGGCTTTACACAGGGACTATGCTCGGGATGAGTCGGGTTCCGTTGCCTTTTAAGGCTTTTTCTGTTTTGGCGAGAGTTTTTGAGGAGGAGGTTGAGCTTTATTTGGCTAAGTATGACGGGCGAGTTGTTGGCGGGCTTTTTGTTTTTGTTTATAACGGGCGGATGCACATCTGGGGGAATGCTTCGGATCGTAAGTTTGGGCGGTTTGGGGTGAATAATGCTTTATATGCTTTTGCGATTGAAAGAGCTTGTGAACTGGGTGGCAAGGAGGTGGATTTCGGATCAAGTCTGCGCGATTCCAGTCATCATTTTTTCAAAAAAAGGTGGGGCGGCGAGGAGCTGCCGATTTATTATCTGGGGGATTCTGAGTTTGGGAAAGGGGCTTCTTGGGTTGAGAAGGTGGTGACTTTTTGCATGAGGTTGATGCCGGCTCAAGGGGTTTCTTTTTTATCTAAAATTTTACATAAAATTAAATGAAAAAAATCTTATTTATCTGTGGAGACTTAAATCCTAATGACCTTGGCGGGGCCGAGGTGCATATTGTTGAGGTTATTAAGGGTTTGGCTGCGCGCGGGCATAAGTGCGAGGTTTTTGTTGGGGATGATGATGCGATTTGCGAGGTTTTTACTCATGAAAACATTACCGTTCATACTGTTGCGTACAGGAAGGTGAAGAACTTATATTCGATCGCTTATCTTCAGGCGGCTTGGAAGTCTATTTTTAAGTTTTTGAAGGAAAATAAGATCGATATTCTGCATGCGAAACAGGTTTATCCTTTTGCTTATCTTGGTGCTCGGCTGAAGAAGCAGTTTGGGATTCCTCTGTATGTTACGGTTCAAAATCCTTTGGCTCATAAGGAGGAGATGGTGCTTAAGGGCGGGGCGGCTCGTTTTTTGCAGAAGTTTTTGCTTTGGCTGGCGGAAAGATATGTTCGTCTGGGGCTTAAACACGCGGACATCTGTGCTTGTGTGAGTAATTACTCGGAGAAAAGGGCTATTCAATTGGGTGCGGGGAAGACTGTTATTGTGCCGAACGGGGTTGATACTCATGTTTTTCATCCGCCGAAGGAGAAGGTTGATGGATACAAGATTGTTACAACTTCAACTTTGATCCCTAGGAACGGGATTGATGTTTTGGTTCGAGCTTTTGGGGCGGTCGCGAAAGAGATTCCCGAGGCTAGATTGGAGATTGCGGGAGAGGGGCCGATGGAGGATGAACTTAAATCGGCGGTTGGCGGATTGCATATAGCTGATAGAGTTAATTTTCTAGGGACTATTAAGCATAGTGAGGTTCCTGAGCTTCTCAGGTCGGCGGATCTTTTTGTCAGGCCTTCGAGGTTTGAGGGGTTCGGGGTGAGTTTTATCGAGGCGATGGCTTGCGGGGTTCCGGTTATTACTTGTCCGAGCGGGGGGATTACGGATTTTGTTGTTGATGGCGAGACGGGGATGTTGGTTGCGCCCGATGCGCCGGATGAGCTCGCGAATGCGATGATAGGAGTTCTGCGGGATCGCGGGAAGCTTTCTAACCTAAAAAAGAATGCTCTTAAGATGGTAAAGGAGAGGTACAGTTGGGAAAAGGTTGTTGCGAAGGTGGAGGCAGAGTATAATGCCGTGGCAAAATAACAGTTTTACTTATGAAAATCCTAATCACCGGCGGAGCCGGATTCATCGGTTGCAACAGCGCCAAATACTTTCTCGATCAGGGCAATGAGGTCACGATCTTCGATAATTTTTCCCGGAAAGGGACTGAATCCAATCTGGGATGGCTTCAGGGGACTTATCCTGATGTTGGGGTGACTCGAGGCGATATTCGAGATGCTGACGCAATCCGAGAAGAGGTTGCCAAAGGGTATGACGCTCTAATTCATCTTGCTGCTCAGGTTGCGGTTACCACTTCTGTTGTTGATCCTCGAGAGGATTTCGATATTAATGCGCTTGGGACTTTCAATGTTCTTGAGGCTTGTCGTCTTGCTGAGAAGCAGCCTACCCTTATTTATTCTTCGACTAATAAGGTTTACGGAGGGATGGAGGATGTTGAGACACATGAGACTAATGGTCGTTATGAGTACAAGGATTTGCCAAATGGCGTGCCTGAGAATCGTTTGCTCGACTTCCATTCGCCTTATGGGTGCAGCAAGGGGTGTGCCGATCAGTATGTGCGGGATTATTCTCGTATTTATGGTTTGAAAACTGTTGTTTGCCGCCAGAGCTGCATTTACGGTTATCGTCAGTTCGGGGTTGAGGATCAGGGGTGGGTTGCGTGGTTCATTATTGCAACCGTTCTCGGGAAACCTCTTACGATCTATGGTGATGGAAAGCAGGTTCGTGATGTGCTTTTTGTTGAGGATTTGGTTGCAGCTTATGATGGTTGTATTCAGAATATCGATAAAATTGCGGGCAGTGTTTATAACATCGGTGGTGGGTCCGGGAATCAGATGTCTCTACTTGAGCTTCTTGCCTTTTTGGAAAAGTTTACGGGGCGAAAAATTGACACTTCTTTTGATGATTGGAGGCCTGGTGATCAACCTGTCTTTGTTTGCGATATTGCGAAAGCTAAAGCTGAGTTCGGTTGGGAGCCTAAGGTAAGTGTGGAGGAAGGAGTGAAGAAACTTTATGATTGGATTGTCGAGAATAAGGGGCTTTTTGAATAAAATCACTCTGCCTGCAAAGTAATCACAAACTTCGCACCGCCATTAATTCCGCCGTGGCCTTGAGCTTCGATTGAGCCTCCCATGGTTTTGAGGCGCTCTTCGGCGTCGCCGAGGCCGATGCCTTTGCCGCCGCCTGTTGTAAATCCGTACTCGAAGATGGTTTTCGCAACTTCTGGATCAATCCCTTCACCATTGTCCATAACCTCCAAAATGACTTCATCGCCATCCTGATATGATTTGATTGTTATTGCGCTGGCATTTCCGTGACTCCCTGCATTAGCGCACATCGCCAATAGAAGTGAAGCTAATATATTTTCATCGATTGTTACAAATAAATCTTTTTCTGCATCTATAACAACTTCATGACCCAATGTACCCTCAAATGCCCCCTTTCCATTTTGAAGTAACTTCCCCAAAGATTTTCTTTGTATAATAGGCGTTTTTTCTTTAGTCCAGAAAACTACCGATCTGATTTTTCTTTCTATACGCCAAACTATCCCTTTTATTATTTCTATTTTCCTCAACACATCCTCTCTTTCTCTTGAATCCCTGAGAAATTCCATAAATGCGTTTAAAGCCATTATCGGCGTTCCTACTTCATGCCCCAGCAGTATCTCTTTTTCTGAATCACCTCCAAACATAACATCGCTGATAATTTTGTTGTTTTTTGCGATTGAATTTGCAACATCCACCATGAACACATCCAACCTTCCTTGGTCATATTCCTGTATTGCTTGCATTAGAACTTTCCCTACCGCTTCTTTTATTGAATCGACAGCTGATTCCAGTGTTTCGAATTCTGATTTTTCCAGGATATCCCGCATGCAACTCAATTAAGGCCGTAGATTATAGTGTATTTCCTTCTGAAAATCCAGTAATATTACGCTTGCTATGAAAATCACCCTAATCACACCCATCTTTCCACCCGTAATCGGAGGCCCGGCGAGTTATACCTGGGAGGTTTCGCACAGACTGAATAAGGAGCATGAGGTTACCGTTCTTGCCTTTGGGGATGGCGGGCGGCATAGCGATGAGGTTCCTGTCGAACTTGTGCGTGTTTATGATGGATTTTTTCGTGAATTGCCCTTCATCGGATCGATTGTGAGGCAGGCGAATATGGCTGCCAAAGTCTTTTATTACGGGTTTATTTCCGATTTTCTTTATATTCAAGGGCCGCTTGTTGTCGGCTATACCGCGAGTCTTGTTGGGCGACTTCTCAGGAAGCCGATGCTTATGAAGTATGTGGGTGATATTGCGTGGGAGACCGCGCACCGCAAGAAGAAGACTCTCAAGAATCTTGATGAGTTTCTTGCTGATGGTGATGGTGGTATTTTGCGCAGGCTGCAGAGGAAAGCTTTCCGTCGGGCGCATAATCTTATTGTTCCTTCTCAATATCTGCGTGATGTTCTTGTGACCTATTACAAGATGCCGAGCGATAAGGTTCATGTTGTTTATAATGCTGTTGAAGTTCCGGATCTTGAGAAAAAGGTAGATGAAAATGTCTTTGTGACCGTTGGGCGGCTTGTTCCGCATAAGAATATTGCGGGAATTATCGAGGCGATGGCTCTTCTTCCTAAAAAATATGAACTCCGTGTTGTCGGGTCCGGACCTGAGCATAATGATTTGAGAGAGCTTGCGGATAAGCTTGATGTGAAAGTCAACTTTTTGGGGCCTCAGCCGCGAGATAAAACTTTGCAGGAGGTTGCGAATGGCCGGCTTTTTATTTTGAACTCGAATTATGAGGGGCTCCCGCATGCGGTTGTTGAGGCTATGCTTCTTAAGACTCCCGTTATTGCGACAGATATTCTTGGAACAACCGAGGTTGCGACTGATGAGACCGCTGTTCTTTCCGAGCCGAATAACCCCGAGGATCTTGCTGCCAAGATTGAGGAGGCTTTAAAGACCGATAAGACTCAGGTTGCTTATGATTTTGTTTCTAAAAGATTTAATTGGGATCAGCATCTTGAAGGATTGAATCAGCTCTTTTCTAAGACGAAAAAGTAATGGTACGGGAACATTTCCGGTGTGAACTCTTCTTTTATTGAAAAGCCTGTTTTTTTGAGGATTTTGCGGATTTTCTTTCTGGAAAACCCTTTTTTACCCATTTCCCAGTAGTGTTCGCCATTGAATTTATGCTTCAGAAATGAAAGTTCGCAGATCCGCCACATGAAGTACCAAGGTTTCAAGAACGGAATACATTTGCATTTCCAATAGATATTGAGGGTGATGTACGGAATTGAGATTATTACGGTTTTGCTTGATGCTTTGTGAAGTTGCGACATAGCTTTTTCGAAGTCTTCGAAAGGTAGATGCTCGAGGACCTGGAAAGCTGTGACCAGATCGAACTCCCCTTCTCGGAAAGGAAGATCTCGTATATCGGCGACATGGTCAGGCTGCAAATCTGCATCGAAATCGCAAGTTTCGATGTTGAATCCGTTATTTTTGAGATAGTTTGCGACTGTTCCACTTCCGATCCCGATTTCCAAAATAGTCCCGGGGGTTTCTTCGGAGATCGCTTTTATCTGATGATAGTAGGATATGAACCTCCCCGGGCTTTCGTAACTGCCTTTGTAGTGAGTTTTATCGACCTGCTTTTTCATCCCGATCGAAGATTAAAAATTTAGTGGCAAAAAAGTTCCAGATAAGAACTATACCGATTACGATAAACTTGGCGATCATGTCGTAAAGACCGAATTTGCTGACGAATATGTAAAGCAACCCCGCGGAAAGACCCATTCCTACTAAGTAAACGGTCGTGTACTTGGTGAATTGAGCTCCGATTTGCTTATTCTTACTGCGGAAGGTGAACTTACGATTAAGAGCGTAGCTGTTGATAAGCGCGATGATGTAGGCGATCACATCGGATGCGACATAATAAATCAAGAAATATCTCGTACAGATCGTATAAGTTGTGATGTTTACAACCATGCTTATTGTTCCGACAACGCAGAATTTGATGAATTGGCGGTAGTTCCTTGGAAGGCGTTTTAGTTTTTGTATCATTTTTTGTAAATTGCAACCGTGCCTTGATCCCAGATCATGCCTCTTTTTTCAAGCATAATTTGTTCCGAATTTGTCAAAGCCGAGATATCCTGAACCAGAATATATGGAGCCTCTAAAGCTTTTTCGTCCACTTCGAAGCTTAAGTTGTTTTTGTTTCCGTCGCCATAGGCCAATATCCATTCGTATGACCGAAACGATGACCACGTATTCACATTATTGATAAGCCAAAACTCTTCTCCCGTTTCTTTCAAATATTCCGCCGCGGCCAGCTCATCTTCCGTTATTGCAGGTTCGATTTTGTACATCAGTGCTCCTGTTTTGGCCGTCTGCCAAGTCATACTTAATATCAGCAATGTTATTAGGAGTTTCTTTGATTTTGGATGGGTTTTTATAAAATCAAATACAAAATAAACTGCGAGCAAACCAAGTATTATGAAATGAAATGCTTGATACCGATATACGAATAAACTCAGCCATATCTCATCCGGGACAAGAAATTTGGTAAGACAAATCATTACGTAAGAAGGAATCGCAATGCCCAAAAGACCCCAATTCTGTTTATAAAAAGCGTATATTACCCCGAGAACAGCAAGAACGATTAAAATCGGCCCATCGGAAATTATTCCCCAATGCCAGAACTCCGGAACTTTATTCATCTGCATTAAATAATCGATCCACTCCGTAACCCATTTCGTCCTTGCCCCCGCCAAAGCAAAAGGCACAAATGTTGCAAAAAATACAATTATCGATATCGCAAGTGTTCTATTCCCCACTTTCAGCCAGTTTTTATCCGGATCTCCGAATTTCAATTTTATCTCCGGCAGTTTGATTTTTGTATTTTTAAAAACTTTCACCCCAAACCACATTCCAGACATCAAAAATACGGTAAATAAATAGTGAACGGTATGACTTCCCGCCGCAAAAAATAAAAAGAGCACCATCAAGCCGAAGTCCCGATTGCGATTTTTTTCCAAAAAGTTCCAAAAATAATAAATCGCCGGAACGCTAAACAACATCGCAAAAACATTCGCCCAATTTCCGCCCCACAAAAGATAGTAAAACCTGAAATTCAAGATACCGAAAAGTGTCACCAAAAGCGCCGCTTTTTTGGGAACAAATTTACTTGCTAAAAGATACAAATACAGGTTGGAAAACACAAAAAGCAACCCTATAGCACCTCCGTTAAATGCTACTTTTTCTCCAAAAAATTTTATAAAAGCAGCGAGATACAGCGTCGGCACAGGCAGAAACTCATTGATATATACACCCTCTTCCCACTTCACCGACAAATAGTCCGGGATCTCCGCAAAAAAATCACCCGTCTCCGCAAATGTCTCCGCAATCCCATAATAAGTCAGTCCATCGGTCTGGGTAATCGGCAAACTCATAAACAGAGTCGGGTAAAAAACTATTGCCAGGTTAAGCGTAAGGACTATTAGTATCCATTTGTTTTTCTTGAAGAAGTTCAAAATGGTGGGTTTTAAATAAGCGATAGGTATTTTAACGGAAAACCCAGAAATCGGAAATGGCTTGTGGTTTGTTTGTGGTTTTTATTGCAATTATTTGCTATCATCCACACACGATTGGCCACCAACCAACAGCTACACACTATAAGCCACACGCCACATGCCAAACAAAGCCATCGTAACGGGGGGAGCAGGATTTATCGGAAGTCACTTGTGCGAGCGGCTGCTTGGCAGCGGCTACGAAGTGATTTGTATCGATAATTTTATTACCGGGGATCGCTCTAATATCGAGGAGTTTTTGGATAATGAGAATTTTCGGCTGATTGAGCATGATATTACGCAGCCTCTCATTCCCGAGGGGCTGGATTTTCACGGTGTTAAGGAGATTTACAACCTTGCTTGCCCGGCATCTCCCGTCGATTACCAAAATATTCCTCTTGAGACTCTTTGGGTTAGCGCAGCGGGGACCAAAAATATGTTAGACCTCGCGGTAGAATTGAAGGCTAAGTTTCTTCACACTTCAACTTCCGAGGTTTACGGAGATCCGCTCGAGCATCCGCAAAGAGAGAGTTACTGGGGAAATGTTAACTGTATGGGGCCCAGGAGCTGCTATGATGAAGGAAAGCGATTCGGAGAGAGTTTGATTTCCAATTATGCTCATAAATATGGAGTTTCCACTAAAATTATTCGGATTTTCAACACTTACGGGCCTAAGATGAGAGCAAATGATGGTCGCGTTATTCCTAACTTCATTACTCAAGCGCTTGAAGGCAAGCCTATTACTGTTTACGGTGACGGATATCAAACTCGTTCTTTCTGTTATGTTTCCGATATGGTCGATGGGATTACAGCTATGATTGGTCGAGAGCGTTTTGCCGGCCCTGTGAATTTGGGGAATCCCGAGGAGTATTCGATTAAGGCTTTGGCCGAGAAAATCGTTGAATTAACAGGTTCGAAAAGCAAAGTTTCCTATAAAGATTTACCGCAAGATGATCCCAAGGTTAGGAGGCCGGACATCAGCTTGGCAAAGGAAAAACTCGGATTCAGCCCCAAGGTTGGGTTTGAGGAAGGGCTCAAGAAAACTATTGAGTGGTTTTCCAGCTGATGGATAATGGCTTATAGTTTAGTGATTAGTGGGTTTTCAAAGTTACTGTTGTCGATAATAATATCGGCTTTTTCTTTTGGATTTGCATCTTTAAAGTAAATTTTTTGCCCGGGCACATATCTTTGCTCATATTTTTCAAATATTTCATGCTCTTCACCTAAATAATACCCGTCTCTTTTAGATGCACGTTTAACGGTGATTTTGAAATCTACGTCAACGAATATTTTCAGATCCCAATAATCAACCAATTCTGGTCTCAATAAGAAGACACCATCCATTAACAGTATGGAGCTTTCTTCAGCTTCGAGAACAGGCGAATCTACTTTTGAGTTTTTTATAAAATCAAAAACTGCTGTCTTGTATTGCAAATTCCCATTTGGACCAAGCGGCTTCAAGACAGCATTAATAAATGCCTCATAATCTGTTGTATCCATATAATAACCTACAGGGGAATTACGTCCTTTTTGGTATCGAATTTCTTTGGGATTGTGAAAACCATCAATAGAAACTCTTATAACCGGCCTGTGTTTTTGCAACTCAATCGCCAGCGAATCTGCCAGCGTTGTTTTCCCGGAAGCATCAACACCATCGATGCAAACTCGAACTGGATGATCTCTTTTTGCATTTAAGATGTTTTTTGTCAGAATTTTTAAAAGCTCTTCTTGTTTCATAAACAGATGTCAAAAGCTTCCCTATTATGGCTTGTGGTTTTTATTACGACTTTTTGTTATCATCCACACACCATACGCTATATACCATACTTCATATGCCAAACAAAAAACATATTTTGATGCTCACCGGGGATAGCGGAATTGCTGCGGGCAAGCAGAATGTTTTTTTTGAGATGCTTAGGGGATTTTCTAAGCATTGGGAGCGGGTTTCCGTTATTTGCCCCAGTAATGGCGTTGGCAAGGAGATAGTTATTCATAATAATGTTCATCTTTATCCTTCCGGGATGAGCCGACGACTGCATTTGGATTTTTTTAGGCATAAAGGTTTTGTTTTGCGGAAGGCGCGTGAGATTTTTGCGGAAAACCCTTTTGATATTATTTCTGCGCATGTGATTCCGCCACTGTTTGCAAATGCTTGTGCTGCGGCGAAGCTTTCTAGGGAGCTTAAGGTGCCTTATGTTGCCGAGCTCATGCATATTCCGGGCTATCCGAAGGCTGAGAATTTTTCCGAGAAGATTGAGAAGTTTGCTTTGGACCGTTTTTTGAAAAAAAATGGGAAGCAAATTCCACATATGCGACTGATTAATAAGCATGATACTCACGATTATGTTGTCGCGGCCGGTTTTCCCGAGGAGAAAATTCTTTATATTCCGGCGTTTTATTTGGATTTTGATCTTTTTAAACCTGACGGTGTCCGTAAAGATAAGCAGTTTGTTTTTGCCGGACGGCTTGAGAAAAACAAGGGGCTCGATCTGCTTCTGGATGCTGCGGACATGGTTGCGAAGGAGGAGCCTGACTTCAGGCTGAAGATTATCGGAGACGGTAGCATGAAAGATTTTGTTGAAAAAAGGACTTCTAAGAATATTGAACTTCTTGGCTGGCTGCCAACTCGCGATGATGTTGCGCGGGCTTATCAAGAGAGTACCGGAATAGTGATGACTTCTTATAACGAGGGCGGGCCGCGTGTGACGCTTGAGGCTATGGCTTGCGGGGCAATCTGCATTTCTACTCCTGTTGGAGTGATGCAGGATTTTGGACGAGACCATGAGAATCTTCTGTTCACCGATTGGTCTGCGCGGGATATTGCGGAGAAGATCTTGTGGGCTATTCGAAATCGAGAAGCTGCTGCAAAAATTGCGGAGCAAGGTAAATCCGATGTTAAGCAGTTTGAGTATAATGCGGCTCTTAAGTTTTATGCTGAAAGATATTATGATATAATTGTGTCGTGAAAAATAAAGTTACCAAACAAGCACTCCGAAAGGCTGTTTCTTCATCGTCTAAGATTGAAGGGATGAGTCTTTATAGGGCTAAAAGAAATAATTCCGCCATTAAACTATTAAAAAAACATGGTCGAGCCTTCTCGCTATGATATTGGCGGCGATGAAGGAGATATTTTAAAAAATAAACTCGGCATCACCGACCAAAAAACACTTGAAGATACCGAAACTCTTCTTCTTGTTGATGCTTACGAGCTTTTTTTTGACAAGCTGGAAGGCGAGGAACTTGTATTTGATTTAGATTTGATATTCGAAATCCATGCGTTTTTCTTAGGACCTCTTTATTCGTGGGCTGGGAAAGTGCGAACTGTTGAAATTTCAAAAAATGGCGTACTTTTTGCATCTTCATTGCATATTAATCAATCCCTTGAATTCTTTGATAAAATTTTAAAGAAAGAGTTGCCTAAGCCTAGTGAACCCAAGAAAGTTGTTGCTAAGAAACTTGCTATATTGCATTGTGAATTTAATGCTATTCACCCTTTTAGAGAGGGCAATGGTCGAACAATTCGTTTGTTTTTCGACTTAATTGCTGTTCATTGCGGCTTTAACATTATTGATTTTGGAGAAACAAAAAAGAATATTTATATTGCTGCTTGTATCGCAGGCATGAAACAAGATTATACCAAGATGGAACAATTGATTTATGAAATTTTAAAAAAGAAATGACCAGAAATCCTAAAAAACTTGTCTTTGTCCTTCCGGAATATGACACTCAAACTTCCACTCATTACGGGTATCTTGTTGATTTGCTTGAGGATGTTGCGGAGGAGCTCGATGTTATGGTTTTTATTGAGTACGGAAAGAGCAAGCCTAAGTTTAAAAATATTCAGAATTATTATGTCCAAAAGTGGCAAGTTAAGGGTCTCAATTTGATCGAGAGGTTTTTTGTGTTTTTTTGGTTTAGATTAAAAGGTTATCGAAGGTTTTATGTTCATTATTCTTATTTCAGTGCGATTCTTGCCGGGATTGTTTGTCGGCTGACCGGAGGAAAGAGTTTCGTTTGGTACTGCGAGCAGAAGAATCTTTATACAGGTGGTGTCTGGCCTTTTAAATTGGCGATTCGCTTGATTCAAAATATCGTGACTTGTACGGATTTGATGGCCGGTTACTATCATGAATTTTTTAAGATTCCAAAGAAAAAACTCAAGGTTATGCATAACTGGGTCGATGTTTCTGAGTTTGCCGGAGCGCGCGATGATAAGCGGATTGTACTTTTCGTTCATTGGCTTTCTCCGAGAAAAGGGTCGCAATATTTGCCGGAGATTATCGAGAAGACGCTTGCCAAGACAGATTGCGAGTTTTGGATTGTTGGGGATGGTCCGGATTTCGAGGAGCTCAAATCTCTTGAGGAAACCGGCAAGGTTAAGATGCTTGGGGCTGTGCCGAATAATGAAATCCTCTCCTTTTACAAGAAGGCTTCCGTCTTCATCATGCCTTCGCGCGAGGAGGAATTCGGCCGCGTTCTTATCGAGGCGATGGCTGCGGGAGTTCCGATTGTTACGATGGAAACTTTGGGCGCGAAAGCTGTTTTGAATAACAGTCAAAAGGACTTTATGGTTAAGCAAGGTGATTTGGATGCTTTTTCGGATAAAATTGCTTTGCTGCTTGACGATAATGAGTTGCAGAAAAAGATGCGCGAGGTTGGTTTGGATCGTGCGAAACATTTTGACAAGAAACTTTCTACAAAAAAATTCTTAGAAATAGTCTCATGAAGATCGATTACATCACCAATTTGCGACTGCCGAGCGAAAAGGCTAACAGTATTCAGATCATGCAGAACTGCGAGGCTTTCAAGAAGGCGGGGGCGAAGGTTTCGCTTTATGTTCCGATGCGGTTTGGAACCAAAAAGGAGAGGAGAATCGAAGATATTTGGGAGTATTATCAGGTTGAGAAGCGGTTTCCCATTAAGAAGATTTTTTGTGTCGATATTTTTCCTTTAGGGCTTGATCGGCCGGCTTTTATTTTGCAGTCGATCACTTTTTATCTGGCTGTTGCGGTTCTATTTTTATTCAAAAAAAACGATGTTATTTACACTCGCGATGTCTGGCTGGCACTTGCGCTTTTTTACAAAAAGAAAAAGGTCCTGGAATTGCACAACTACCCTGTGAGTAAGCTTGGACGAGCGATTTATGGGTTTCTTTCGAAGCTGTTCTGGAAGGTTGTTGTGATCAGCGATGGTTTGCAAAAAGAGGTCCCCGAATCATTGGTGGCTCCTGACGGGGTGAAGATTTCGCTTTTTGAAGGTGGGCTCTCCAAAGAGGCTGCACGCGATAAACTCAAGATGCCGCTTCATGGTCGGATCGTGGTTTATACCGGGAGTTTACAGAAGTGGAAGGGAGTTCCTCTTTTGCTCAAGGCCGCCAAGAAGATGCCTGAGACTTATTTCTATATTGTTGGCGGGAGTTTGGATAAAAAGGATCTTACCGGGCTGCATGGCGGGGATAATGTTACTTTTGTCGGGCATATCCCTCAGCGTGAGGCTTTCTTGTATTTGAAGGCTGCGGATGTTTTGGCGATTCCGAATACCGGCAAGGATGCGATTTCGCGCAAGTACACTTCTCCTCTTAAGGCTTTTGAATATATGGCGGCTGATAAGGAGGTTGTGGTTTCCGATATACCTTCAATGCGTGAGATTTTTAATAAAAAGAACTCCTATCTGTTTAAGTCCGGGGATAGTGATGATTTGGTTCGTGCGATTAAGGAGGCTTTCTCCGACGGTGGGCGAAGGGAGGATCCTTCGAAATATTCTTGGGATGCTAGGGTTGCGAAAATTATTGATTGGGTTAAAATATAAATCCTATGAAAATCGGCGACAAATATACTGGCAGTACTCAAGATTATGGCAAAAAGCCGGAGATTCAGGGTGTACATCTGTTGGATTTAAAGAGATTTAACGATTGTGGAGGAAGTTTTAATGAAATTGTGCGGCTTATTGATGGAAAGGTTGGAGATTTTGAAATTAAACAAGTTAACTATTCCGAGGTGCTTCCCGGGGCTGTGAAGGCGGGACACTACCATCTTGAGCAGGATGATCTTTGGTTTGTGCCGGCGGATTCCAGGCTGCTTGTCGGTTTGAAAGATTTGCGAGAAGATTCTCCAAGTTACGAGGTCGTTTCCAGGGTTGTTTTGGGGGGTGGAAAGGCTCAACTTCTGTTTATTCCTCGCGGAGTTTTGCATGGACTTGCGAATTTGTGGGGCGAACCTGCAAGGCTTATTTATTTCGTGAATCAAAACTTCAACCCTGATGCGGCTGATGAACACAGATTGCCGCCGGAGGAGTTTGGGGAGGGGTTTTGGGAGATACAGAAGGGCTAATTCTTGTACTTCACCATATAATCCCACTTAATCCTCAGCACTGTCGTGAATGCAGATGTGATTTCTTTGATTGAGAGATTCGAGATGCCGCGCTCGCGGTTTACGAAGATGATTGGGATTTCACCGATCTTGAATCCTTGTCTATGTAGCTGGTAAGCCATTTCTGAAAGCACAATGTAGCCTACAGCCTCTATTCTTTCGCAGTTGATTGCCTTGAGGGCTTTGCGAGTGTAGACACGGTAGCCGTTTGTATAGTCCGATATTGGAATTCTTAGTATCACTCGAGCATATATGTTGGCGAATTTGGAGAAAATTGTTCTTTTTAGTCCCCAATTTACGATTTTGCTTCCCTTTAAGTATCTGGAGCCGATTACCATTTCGTATCCGTCTTGAATCTTGTCCAGCATCTTGGGGATATCGACAGGATCGTGAGAGAAGTCGGAGTCCATTTCGAAGATGTATTCGAACTTTTCTTCTAGAGCTTTTTTGAATCCTGCCACACAGGCTCCGCCTCGGCCGTTCTTTTCTTTTCTGTGGATTATTTGGAGGGTTTTGTATTTTTTTGTTAAAGCGTCGACGATTTCTCCGGTTTTGTCAGGAGAGTTATCATCTACAACAATTATTGTCAGTTCCTGGGATATTCCGAAAATCGTCTGAATCAGTTTGCGAATGTTCTCCTTTTCGTTATAGGTCGGGATTATTATTGCGGTCTTTTTGTAGATTTCTTCAGTTGGCATAATACTTTATGGTTTTTTTGAGCCCTTCTTCGAGCGAAACTTCCGGTTCCCAGCCAAGATCTTCTTTTATCCTTGTGATGTTTGGGACGAGTTCCAGAGGTGCATCAATTTTAAGCTTTAAATCTTTTATTTCAACTGAAAGTTCTTTGGCGATGGCATTTGCGATTTCTTGGACCGTTGATGGTTCCCCTGTCCCCAGGTTATATGTGCCTGTCAGGTTGCTTTTTAATCCTAAAATTATTGCCCGAACTATATCTGAAATATAGATAAAATCTCTTGCGAATTTGCCGTTATGGATCTCTATTTCTCCTTTATTTAAAGCTTGCGAGATTACTTGCGGGATTAGGTTTGGGGTTTTTGGGAGTTTTTGGTAAGGGCCGTATGCGTTTGCGAGTCTGAAGGTTAGAAGCTCTATTTTTTCTTTAAATTTTTCGCATTCTTGCTCGGCGAGAAGCTTCGAGTAGGCGTAAGCGTTTGCGCTTTCATCAACCATGATGTTGTTTTCGTCGATTTGGCCGGATTTTTCACATTCATATACCGTCACACTCGACATGAAGATGAATTTTTTGATCGGTTTGCCGGAAAAATACTCGAGAAGCCGCTTGGTTCCATCCACATTTATCTCCATTGTCTCCTGCTCGTTGTCTTGCGAAAGCTTGATCGAGCTTACTGCTGCCAGATGAACAACATAGTCAAAATCATGATTGTCTAACGGGTTTAAATTGTCTGTTGTGAGGTCTATTTTGAGGGTTTCCACTTCTATCTCCGGGTCGTGATTGCTTAGGTTCACAACTTCAAAACCCTGATTTTGCAGTTCCAAAATCAGATTTGTTCCGATGAAACCGGAACCACCTGTTACTAAGACTTTTTGTTTGGAATTAAGAACCAAGAAGTAAGAATTAAGAATGATATTGTGTTTCTGCCTTGCAGAAACTGCTTGATTATATTTTGCGCAAAACTAGGACTCCTTCCTGTTTTGCGTATTGAAAAATTCTTTAAACACTTCCGCCATATAGTCTATGTCTTCTTCGTTAATTCCTTGATGGCAGCCGACATAAAATCCGTTGTAAGTTACGTGCGCCGCCTGTGGATATTGATCGTCTAAGTTGCCAAATAGTTTCTTGTAATAAGGCTGATTGATAAGCGGAACCATGTACCTGGTTTCGACGTTATGTTCTTCGAGGAAAAGCACCAATTCGTCACGTTTGATCGGGCTATCCTTTTGCATAACTATCGGGAACATCATGAACGCGTGCTCCGCATAGTCGGGCCAACTTGGCAGTTGTATATGTTTTTCGAAAGGCTTGAGTTTTTCGAGAAGATACGCGGCGTTTTTTTGTCTGGACTCAAGGATTTGCGGCCATTTTTCTATCTGCGCCAGGCCGAGAGCTCCTTCGAGTTCCGTTACTCTGTAGCTGTACCCCATTCGCACGAATGAGAATCTGTTGTTTATTAAGTGAAAAAAACTGTCTTTGTTATCGCGGACCGAGCCTTTGTCGTCATCTATATTAAAATAAACGGAGTCACGACCGTGGTTGACCATGCTTTTCATCGCTATCGCGTATTCGTCATTGTTCGTCAGAGAAAGCCCGCCTACTCCCGTTACGAGCAGATGAGCGACATAAGTTGAGAAGCATGATATGTCCGACTGGGATCCTACCGGTTTACCTCTGTGTTTCACGAACATGGTTTCGCATGAGTCTTCGACTGTTCTCAGGTCATGTTTTTTGGCAATTTCCAGAACTTTATCGATTTCGCAAGATAGCCCGAATAGATTTACCGGCATTATTGCTCGAGTGCGGGGGGTTATTTTTTCTTCGATTTTGTCGGGGTCGATGTTGTATGTGAGGGGATCGATTTCTACGAAAACGGGCTTTAAATTATTTTGTAAAACAACATTAGAAGTTGCGATAAATGTCAGTGCCGGAACGAGAACTTCGTCGCCGTCTTCCCAACCGTGAATATCTTTGAGGGCGTGCAGTGCAACCTGTAAAGAGCTTGTTCCGCTGTTGCTCATTACGGCATATTTGATGTTGTGGCCTTCTGCGAATTTTCGCTCGAAGCTGTGGACATACTTACCGTACGACAAACGATTGTTGTCGAGCGCGTCCATCACATATTTTTTGGCGTTTTCGTCAATACATGTATCCCCCACACCTATTTGCGTTTTTCTTTTTTGGATCATTTTTTTAAAAGTTCAATATCCGACTTAACCATCATTTCTACAAGTTCTTTGAAGCCCACTTCGGGTTCCCAGCCAAGTTCCTGTTTGGCTTTAGAGGAGTCTGCGATGAGAACATCAACTTCTGCGGGGCGCATGAATTTAGGGTTTTGTTCGATGTAATCACGCCAATTCTCGATTCCAACTACCTTGAAAGATTCCTGAACGAACTCTTCAACGCTGTGAGTTTCTCCCATTCCGATTACAAAATCTTCCGGTTTGTCTTGTTGAAGCATCGCCCACATGGCCTTCACGTAATCTCCTGCAAATCCCCAGTCGCGCTTGGCGTCCATATTTCCGAGCACCAATTTATCGGCAAGTCCGAGGTGAATTTTGGCCACTGTATGGCTGATTTTACGGGTTACAAATTCAAGTCCGCGTCTTGGAGATTCATGGTTGAATAAAATCCCGCCGCAAGCGAACATATCGTAACTTTCGCGATAATTCATCGTCATATAGTGGGCGTAAGCTTTGGCTACACCGTAAGGACTTCTTGGGTGAAATGGGGTCAATTCCGTTTGAGGAGTTTCCCGCACCTTGCCGAACATTTCGGAAGATGATGCTTGATAGTATCTGGCTTGCGGATGGGCTATTCGAATAGCTTCGAGCAGTCTTACCGCCCCGAGAGCTGTGATCTCTCCCGTTAATATCGGTTCGTGGAAAGATACCGCAACAAACGATTGAGCTGCGAGATTGTAAACCTCATCCGGCTTGATATCGCCGATGATTCGTATGAGTGAACTTAAGTCCATCAGGTCTCCGTCGACGACCTCCATTTTATCGAGTAAATGTTCGATTCTCTCGTTGTTTGGAGAGCTGCATCTTCGGATCATTCCGTAAACTTCATACCCTTTTTCGAGTAAAAATTCTGCGAGATAAGAACCGTCCTGGCCCGTTATTCCTGTTATTAAAGCTTTTTTCATGTTTTTTTTATTAAATCGGGTTGGATTCTACAAGTTTAGGAGGTCTTTTTCAATCCGAGTTCGCGAGCGAAGAGTTTTGCGAATTTGGCAATTTCTTTTTTATCTTCATCCATTTCATTCCATAATTTGTTGTAATCTATCACTTCCGATGTTTCCAATATGGCCGCTATGAAGTTTTTCAGCTCTTCATCATCATGTTTATGGTTTCTCAGTATATCCTTTATCGTACTTGGCAAATCTTCCATGCATCGTACTCTTTTTACCATCGACAGTTTATTATAGAAAACTTCACCAAATGTTATTATAGGTTTTTTCAATACCACCCCTTCAAATCCGGCTGTCCCCGTTATAGTGGTTACAAGTTTTGAAGCTTTTGTCAGTTTTATCGAGCTGTAATTCGGATCTATTAACTCCACATTTGGAATTCTCTTAATTCTTTTGTACTCCCTCATCGGGCGAGAATACAGCATTGCCGGATGGTCTTTTACATACAGCTTGAAATGCACCGGCAGCGACTTGGCTATATCTTCTATTAAATTCACCTGATCTATGTGGAACGGTGACAGAAGCAGTGTTGCTATCTCGGGGTCTTGATGCATAGGGAAAAATACGAAATCTTCGTTCAAGTCGGGCTTTGAATAAAGCTTTTTATAACCTCTGATTCTTCGGCACAGCCTCACGATTTTATTACTCAAAAACCATGAAGGTTTCTGCATTATATAATCGCCTTTCGACTTCCTGTAATAGTTGATCGAATGCTGAATGAACCCCTTTATTTCCAATAATAAGAATTTTAACGGACCTATTTTCTTTTTATTCATAAGATCTTTAACCCAACTGTATCTCACTTCTTTTTCCCTCGATTCTTTCAGGAAATCTTCCGCTTCCTTCTCGAATTTACTATCAACTTCCCCCGCCTGCAGCTTATCAAACAATTTGTCGGCATTACTGAGGCTGCAATAGCAGTTATCGGTTACCGTTATATATCCTTTGATTCTTGCCGGTTCTATGTTTATTGTTTTTATCCCCATTTTTTTTGCGACATGATAAAGAACCATACTCCCCAATGACCCAACCAATGCGAATATTACTGCATCCGGTTTTTCTTTTTCCAGAAAAGCTATCATCGCTTTTGCTTCCACCTGTAAGTATTTCAGCATTTTTTCATGGGAACATGACGGTTTTTTTGAATAATCGGATTTGGGCACACTCATCATAATATGCCTGTCTACCAACAGATATGGCCAAGCGTTTGGCAAACCGTATTCTTCTTCGAATTTCTTAATAAAATCCATGTCCAACTCCACCTCTTCCGCTTTTTTATGCAGATCTTCTTCTACAAGAATTTCGGAATACTCAATATCGCTTTGATCTTTAATGAATTTTTCCGCATATCGACCATACACATAGCAACAGAACTCCTCGGCTCCATATGAATTCTTGAGCTCCATGGCTATGTTGTGCCCGAGGAATGAGAATCTTCTCTGCAGATATAAACATATTTTCATCGGATTTCGGTTAGCTGCTTCTCGAGAAAGTCGCTCCATCTTCTGTAGTCGTACTCTTGTGCTCTATCTTTAGCTTTTTTTGACAATTCTTTATACAACCTATCAGAGTTTAACAGTTTTTCTATGTTTTTTTTGAGTTGTTTTGAATTTTTCTTTGTGAATCTCAATCCCGTGTCACCGACAATCTCTGTTGATCCGGTGCCTTCCGTCGTTATAACCGGTATACCCGCAGCCATAGCTTCCACGACAGCCATTCCAAACGGCTCCGGCCATAATGCCGGATGGACAAAAATTTTTGCTTTTTCAAAATATTTAATTACTTCATTTGGGGACTTCCATCCATGGAAAAACACTTTATTGTTTATTCCCAAGTTTTCGGCCATTTTTTTAAGATTTTCTTCGTCTGGGCCTGACCCCACCAAGTCCAAAGTTATGTTTTCTATATCTTTTATTGCCTTTAAAAGTACATCCAGCCCTTTGTCTAAATGTATTCTTCCTATGTATAATAGATTTTTCTCGTTTACATTTTCTCTATTTAAATTTTTAAACACTTCAAGATCCATAAATGCCGGTATTGTCATCATTTTTTGTTTGTCAAAGCCGTGTTTTGCATAGATCTTTAAAGTCGTTTTGCTCGCGCATGTAAATTTATCTATTAAATCGGCTTGTCTTAACCCTATCAGTAATTCCCATAATCTTAATAATTTGAAAGATATTCCAGCTCTTAATGACATTTTTCCTATTTGAGTTACCCCCATAGTCAGCAGATAATTGTCGAAATGCGCAATTATCGGTACTTTCCCTCCTTCTTTTTTATACAATCCCGCACCCCATACAAACATATGACCGTCTACATGGTACACATCCGTTGAATCTTCGTATTTTTTTAGTATATCTCTTGTTTTCTTTCTTACTACCGAATGTTTTCCGGATTTTAAATTTTCTTGGATCAGCTTGTAGGGAGTGCTTTCTTTTATTTGGTTCTTTTGAGAAAACATAGTCACTACCGCAACTTCATGACCTTTTTCGCATAAAACTTTTGCCTTCATGTGGACATTGGCGTTTGATCCCCCTCCATCCACGAGGTTGAGTTTTGTAGTTATAAATTTTATCTTCATCTCTTAAGCACCTTTAAAGTTTGTACTATTGTTGCGTATGGACCTGCCTTGGTGAGGTAACCTATCCCGAAAACCAATATCATGTATATCCCGCCAAGCAGTGTTAATCCCGCCAAGTATGCTATCCCGTGAACCGCATGTAGGAACTCTTCAAAAGGCCATGCCAAAAGCACGGTCAACACCCCCGATCCACCCGTTATAATGACCCCCGGGATTGTTTTTAGAATGTTTATTTTAATCAAAGGAATCAGCTTCATGAAAGTATATATAAATACAATTACAAAACTTCCTATGACCGCATATCCCGCACCTTTAAGCCCGTATTTCGGTACGGCGTATAGCAAGGATACTGCCATTACGAGGACCTGCACCAATACTGTTTTGAACCGCATGCTGAATTCGCCTAATCCGTAAAATATCGGATTGGCTATATTTGTTACACCTTTTATGGTCATTGCGATGGCCAGCAGTTTTAAAGGTATAACCATATCGACCCACTTCTCCCCGAGAAATAACGGAACGATTCTATCCGCTTCAAATATAAGTACCGCCAGAAACGGTATTGATATCAGCAAAGTTACATCTATCATTTTAAAGAATCCATCTCGGACTTTACCTAATTCATCCTGTATTTTTGCCATAGCTGGGAAACCCGCCTTCATCGTAAGCTGGTTCAAATATGATGACGGTATTATGGAAATATCACGCGCCTTTGAATAAACCCCCATGTTTGCCGGCCCAAGCAAGTGTCCGAGAAAAGTTGTATCTATTATGTTTGATATGTAATTCAAAGTATTTGTTCCTATCACCCATTTTGTTTTCTTGAAAAGCTTTCCCAGTTTTCTTAAACGGAAATCCAATTTCGGCCTGTACGGATGTATAACATAGCTCATTATTGTACCCGATGCGTACGATGCCACATTCCCGGCAACCAACGCCCATACCGTTGGATTGAAAGCGACCCATGTCAAAGCCACAACCAGATATGATAGCTGCTGCACCAGATCTCTAATGAATATCTTTTTTAATTGTATCTCTTTGAAGATAAAAAACTGTCCTATGTTGGCCGCACCTTGTAAAAACAGAAGCAATCCCCCGAAACAAATCACAAGCTCATAACCTTCTATCTGGAAAAATTTTGCGATAAACGGCGATATCGCACACATCAGCAGCCCAAGTATTAATCCTTTCACAATCTCAAAAGTCCACGCCGCGTTCAGGTATTTGGTAACATTTTCCTTTTCCTGCAGAAATACCGTCCCGAATCCCGGTTCAAATAATGTTGATATCACTCCTACCATTAGCGTTGCCGCTATCATTATTCCGTATGTTTCCGGAGCAAGTATTCTCGCAAGAGTTACAAATGTAACCAGGTTGATCACCCTCTGTACCACAATACCTATAGTGATCCACTTTCCACCATCTACGGTTTTTTCGAAAACTGTTTTTTCTTTTTTAGGCATAATTATTGCTACCTTAATTTAATCTTTGGAATCCCATGTGCGCTACTTCACCTCTTAATTTTTCTTCAACTTCATTGGCCTCTATATGTTTTTTAAGTCCCGCGAATGCTTCCTCGACCGTTTCCAAATATTTTTCTATTATTTTGTCCGTATGAGCATAAGTAGCGTAATAACCGTTATTAGACAGGTAGCCTCTATCAAGCATTAACTGAGTGAACAGCGTTTTTACAGCCTGGGCGTTTTTGTAATTGAAGTTAAAATGCGCCAGCGACGGGACCACATCTTTACCCGAAACTTTTATATCTACCCCTGTAGCTTCCCCTGCTTTCTCCCATCCGTCTATCACTTTCTCTCCCGCTGCCGCCAGATGCTTTGGCACATTTAGTTTTCTGCATTTTTCAATTGTCGCTATTGCTGCTGTCGGCCCTATTTTTTCGCTCCAGTATGTACTGCTTATGAAGGTGTTTTGTGCCGCTTCCATTACTTCTTTTCTCCCTATTACGGCAGCCATCGGATATCCGTTGCTCATTGCCTTCCCGAAGACCGCTATGTCGGGCGCAACATTGAAGTTCAGGTGATATCCGCCTTCATTCACGCGCCATGCCGCAGTAATTTCATCAAAAATCAATATTGCATTGTGCTGTCGCGCCAATTCTTTTACCGCTTCTATAAATCCCGGCTCGGGCTTTATGTTTCTAATCGGCTCCATCGCTATTGCCGCCATTCCTCCTTTGTTTTCTTCCAATATTTTCTTCAATTCATCGATTTTGTTGTAGTGAAAAGGGAATGCTGTCCCTTTCAAAGCTTTCGGCACCCCAATTGGTGAAAGTCCTCCGATTGAATGACCTTCCAATGCATCATCGCTGTTTAAATTAGCGGCGATATACCAGTCGTGCCATCCGTGATACCCGCAAAATGCTATTTTGTCTTTACCTGTTTTGGCTCTTGCGATTCTTATCGCTACCGCCATCGCTTCCCCCCCCGTTCTCGCGTATCTCACCATGTCCGCCCAAGGATGGATTTCACAAAGTATATCAGAAAGTTCCACCTCTTCCGGGCAATTCAAAGTCGACATCGTACCCAAGTCCACCGCTTTCTTTACAGCCTTATTCACATCCGGATCTGCAAATCCCAATATGCAGGATCCTACTCCGTTATGAGTCATGTCTATATATTTTTTGCCGTCCAGACCCCATACTTCCGCTCCTTTTGCTTTTTTATAATAGTTCGGCCAAATATCGGGAAGCATCATCTCCGGCCTCTTGGAAAGAAGCTGAGTCCCCCCGGGGATTCTTTTTTTAGCGTACTGATATAACTTTTGGGGATCTTTAGTCATTTTTGATTATGTTTTTTAAGGTTTTTACGATGTAGGTTTGCTCTTCTTCCGTAAGGCTCGGGTATATAGGCAGGGAAATTTCTTCTTCGTAGAAAGTTTCCGCATTTGGGCAAAGTCCTTTTTTGTAATCTTTTGCGTAATATGAATGCCAGTATACGGGTTTATAATGTGTTTGCGTGGCGATCCCTTTTTCAAGCAACGATTCCATGATTTTTTTTCTTTTATTCGCCGGTACCCTGATGGGATAAAGGTGCCTGCTTGATTCCCTATCTTGTTTAATTTTTATAAATTCGACGATGTTTTTCAATTCTTTGTCATATCTTTGTGCGATTTTTTCTCTTTTGCTTACGAATTGATCCACCCTCTTGAGTTGACTTATACCTAAAGCACACTGCATGTCGGTTAACCTGTAATTGTATCCGATATCTTCCATGTCCCCCTTCCATCTTCCTTCTTTTTTTATACCGTGAGTCCTGAATGTTTTGAGTTTTTCATAATACTTCTCGTCATTCGTCATAACGGCTCCTCCTTCTCCGGTTGTTATGGTTTTGACAGGATGAAAGCTAAATACAGTCATATCCGCTACTGAACCTACTTTTCGGTCTTTGTATGTTGCCCCCAATGCGTGACAACCGTCTTCGATTATTATTAGGCCGTACTTTTTTATTTCATCCAAATCCACGGGCTGGCCGGAATAGTCTACCGGCACTATTATTTTTGTCTTGTTTGTGATTTTTTCTTTTATTAAATTAGCGTCTATGTTGCCTGTTTCGAGTTCCACATCAACGAATATCGGCGTTGCGCCCAAAAAAACTCCGGCATTTGCAGTTGCCGCAAATGTATTTGGCGTGGTTATGAATTCGTCTCCTTTTTTTAACCCTGCCGCGTAATAAGCTCCGTGCAGTGCGGCTGTTCCGTTTGCGAAAGTAACCGCGTATTTTGCGCCGCAGTATTTTGCCAATGCTTCTTCAAATTCTAAGACTTTTGGCCCTTGGGTGAGCCAATCTGATCTTAATACTTCTTCTACCGCCGATATGTCGCTTTCATCTATCGATTGTTTCCCATATGATATTATTTTTCTCCTATCATCTCTTTCAACTGATCTGGATTTAACCATTGTGTATTGTTGTTGCTTGCATATACAAATCCTTCCTGAACTTTCACCCCTTTATGTTCTCGCTCGGTACCCAAGTTCTCTCTCGGCTCGATGACATAAACTTCTTCCAATTCTTTTGCGTTTCTGGCCTCATCCTCCCCGAGCAGCATTTCATGCAGTTTTTCGCCCGGCCTAATCCCTACTTTTTCGACTTCCATCCCCGGTGCGATCATATCGAAAATTTCTATTATTTTCATGCTTGGTATTTTCGGCACAAAAATTTCCCCACCTTTCATTAAATTCATTGATTTAATCGCAAATACTATGGCTTGATCTATTGTTATCCAGAATCTGGTCATTCTTTCGTCTGTTATCTTTAGCTTCCCCTCAAGTTTCTGTTTTTTAATGACATCCAGCAGACTTCCACGACTTCCCAGCACATTCCCGTATCTTAAAACGCTGAGTTTTGTGGCGCCGGCCGAATATGAATTTGCCGCAACAAACAACTTCTCCGCACAAAGCTTGGTAGCCCCATATAGATTTATCGGGTTGGCCGCTTTGTCCGTTGAGAGCAAAAGGACCTTCTCCACCCCTTGATCTATTGCAGCATTTACAACATTTTGAGTCCCCAAAATGTTTGTTTTGACAGCTTCGAACGGATTGTATTCCAATGCAGGGACCTGTTTAAGTGCGGCTGCATGTACGATGCAATTCACGCCTTTAAATGCTCTGTCCAACCTTTCTTTATCCCTGATGTCGCCTATGAAAAACCTAAGTCGCGGGTCTTTGAATCGAACCTGCATTTGTGATTGCTTCAATTCATCTCTACTGAAAATTATTATTTTGTTGGCTTCCGATTTCTCTATAAGTGTTTTGATGAAATTTTGCCCGAATGTTCCGGTCCCCCCAGTTACAAGTACATTTTTGTCTTTAAAGATTGAAAGCATTGTTTTTTTATTAATGTCTAAGCGTATAGTTTATACCTGAGAACAGATATTTTTTCAATTATTTAGAGTTTTTGGTGACTTACGCTTCCAAAAAAGGCTAATTCCTGCTATAATTATCGGGTTAATTCAAACAAATGGCAATATCGTCAATACTATAGGAGAACAACCGGTAGAATCTGAGAAGAAGGTAAAATATTTTCCAAATCTGAACAGTCTGAGGTTCATTGCTGCTTCCGTAATTTTGATTTTTCATCTGGAAAGCAAAAGAGGCATGTTGGGGTTGTCTAATTGCTGGGGATCGTCCTTCATCAGGTCAACTGGAGAGATCGGAGTGACTTTTTTCTTTGTTTTGAGCGGATTTTTGATTACCTACTTTTTGTTATCTGAGAAGTCTTCTACAAAAAATATTTCGTTATCTAATTTTTATACAAAGCGAGTGCTTAGAATTCTTCCGTTGTATTACTTGATCGTCGCTCTGGGCTTATTTGTTTTGCCTCATTTTGATTTTTTTTATATTCCACACTACTCCGAGCTTCTTGATGGTAATGTTTTTGTTCATACCGTTTTATTTTTGTTGATTTTGCCAAATATAGTTTTATTTACGTTTGGCAATTTGCCTTATTTGGACCAAACATGGGCTGTTGGTACCGAAATTCAGTTTTATTTGCTATGGCCTCTTATCATCAAATATTCTAAGCGTATTTTATTAAGTCTTTTTTTGGTTTTACTGTTTTTTGTACTTGTGAGAACTCCTTATTTTCTCATTGAAAATAAAATCGCTTCCCTTGAATGGCTGGATGAAATAATTAATTTAGAGTTTCTTTATAATTTTTTCTACTATTTGAGGATAAGTTGTATGGCTATTGGGGGTATGGGAGCTTATCTTTTATTCCATAAAGATAGATTCCAGAGGATAAAGAAGTTTTTGTTTAGCAAGCCTGTGCAAATTTTAAGCTTATTTTTTGCAATATATTTCACTTATAAAGCTTCTGGGGGATTTGTTGTTCCGCTCGTTTACCATGAACTGTTTTCTGTTCTTTTTTGTATTATAATTATTAATTTTGCAGCTAATAAAAACAGGCTTTTTAGTTTGGAGTTCAATCTCTTGAATTACCTTGGGAAAATCTCTTACGGGATATATATGTTCCATAATATAATGATAATGATCGCCGTAAAGGCGACTTTGTTTTTGTTTGCAACAAAAGATATTGAGGGGGTTTTCCCCAATCTCGTTGTTTACTTTATCGCCTTTAGTTCAACTGTAATGATCGCCGTTATTTCCTTCGAATTCTTTGAGAAAAAATTCTTAAAGCTAAAGCCAAAATGTCATTCTTTTTCAAAAACCAACTCAAACGCTTCCGCCGCGTTATATCCCGCCCCGCCTCCTCTGACTTTGGCCAGTGATTCCATATATTCCAGTGATCTTGGATGCGGAAATTCTCGCAGCTCTCCTTTGTAAGCCGACATCGCTTCCAGTTTTTTATCGAGAGTGCCGCTTATGTCTATGAATTTATTTGGATGAAATGAATTATTCCCGAGAAACCCCCATTCTGTTGATGAAGGTACTTCAAATGCCAGCAATCTTTTAACGCAGGTCCCTTCCATTGGTCTGCATGCAACTTTTACAGCTTCACAGGTTATTTTGTGATCTATATTTAAGTCGCTGCCGCTATGGGTAAATACCGTATCGGGCTTGAATTCTTCAATAATGGACTCTATTTTCTTTATTATTTCGAGCATTGGCACGGAATCGAATGAATTATCAGGGAAAGATTCTATCAAAAGTTTGTCCGAGCCTATTATTTTCGATGCTTCTTTTGCATCTTCTTGTAAAGCATTGATGTTCCGGTCCTGCGCATCATCTCTGGAACGCATTCCTTGGCTCAAAATCAAGATCCGCACTTCTTTATTTTCTGTTTTTAATTTGGCTATCGTCCCTCCACATCCCAAAATTTCATCATCCGGATGCGCCACTATCACCAATATCTTTTCCATTGAGTGAGTTTTTAAAATATAATGCAGAAAGAGTTTACCCCAATAGATCATATGAATCAAAAAAAACGACATGTTGTTTTCCGCGCCGACGGCGGTCCCAATACAATAGGTTTGGGGCATATTATGCGCTGTCTTGCCTTGGCTTCGGAATTCAAGAAGCTTTCTTATGAAGTTTGTTTCGTGACAAAGGATTATGATCAAGCGGTTTTGGACCTTATATCAAGCAAGGGTTTTTACATCGAGATACTTGATACAAATGCCGATCAAAATGAAGATTTGGACTTTTTGCTCGAGGTCATCGGTGAATTTAAATATCCACTGGTGGTTGTGGATTCTTATGAAATCGGTACTGAGTATCTTAAGGCCTTAAAGGATCATTGTGTTCTTCTCAGTATCGATGACAATGCTGATATTGCGCTTCCAAGTCATATTATTTTAAATGCAAATGTTTATGCTGAGCCTGAAATGTATAATCAAGATGCTTTTTTGATTCTGGGATCGGAATTTGCTTTTATAAGAGAAGATTTCCTCAAGGCAAACAGGGAAACCAAGCACAAAGAAATCGCCTCGAATGTTCTGATTACATTTGGCGGATCCGACCCAACGAATCAATCCATGAAGACTCTTTCTATGCTTTCCGAGATCGATATGCCTTTGGATGTTAAGGCGGTTGTCGGCAGCAGCTATAACCGGATCGAAGAGATTAAATCCCTGGCATCATCCCTGCCTTATCGTGCCGAAATTATTGTACAGTCCAAAGATATGCCAGGGCTCATGGAATGGGCCGATATTGCAGTTACCGCGGGCGGCGGCACATGTTACGAATGTGCGTTTATGGGGCTTCCGAATATAATTATTGTCACCGAGGATAATCAAGTTCGCGTCGCAAAAACTTTGGATTTTCTTTCTTCCGCGATATCAATGGGGTGGCATGAACATCTTGATTTTGAGAAATTTTCAAACATATTTAAAAAACTGTCCAAAGATGTTAAGATTAGGTCCGAGATTAGCGAGGTGGGAAGAGGTTTGATTGATGGCAATGGCGCCCGTCGTTCTGCAAATTTAATTCATAAATATTTATCCTCATGTCAGATCCAGGCAAATCCAAAATAGCCTCGAGTTTATCCGAGGCAATGTCGATTAAGGTAAATATGGGTGTGTATGACCTGCGAAGACAGGGACACAACCCAATCGTCATGTCTTTAGGGGAGTCTCTTTTCGACCTACCGTCCCCCTCTTTCAGGGAACTCAAGAATTTTAAAAAGGGTTATAGCTACTCAAGTTCTCGCGGAGTACCCGAATTGCGAGAAAAAATCGCAGATCTTTACAGGGAAGATTACGGTGTAGATGTTGACCCCGAAACTGAAGTAATAATAAGCACCGGATCCAAGCCTCTTATCTACATGTCGCTTATGGCTACGGTTAATCCCGGTGATGAAGTGATTATCTTTGAACCTGCATGGGTCAGTTATGTCGACATGGTTAAGCTTGCCTACTGTAAACCTGTGAATGTGCCTTATTATGAAGGGATATACGATTTGGATAAATATATAACCGAAAAAACCAAGGTTGTTATTTTGAATAATCCAAACAATCCTATCGGCAAGGTCTATTCCGATGATGAATTAAAAACCCTGTATGATCTTTCCGTTAAGAATAATTTTTATATTTTGTCCGATGAAGCTTACAGTGATTTCGTTGATGAAGAGCCTTTCTTCGCTATGGCTCGTTTGGATCCTGAAAAAAAGCATATTATTACAGCCAATTCGTTGTCCAAGACTTTTGGGATTTCCGGTTGGCGTATCGGCTATTCGATCACCAATCCGGAATTAACGGATTTGATTCTGAGGTTAAATCAACATCTGATAACATGCCCGACTACACTTATCGAATATTATCTTGCTGAGCATTTCGATGAATTTAAATCCAAAACAAGACCGCAGGTTGCAAAAATTCTCGAGAAACGCAAGAAGGCTATTGCTTACATGAAAGAAATAGGACTTGAGCATCTGCCCGGTTCGGCTACTTTTTATTTCGCGGTTTCCATTGAAGGGTCATCGCTGGGATCTGAAGATTTCGCTTATAAATTACTCGACAAATATCATGTTTCCACCGTCCCCGGCTTGGGGTATGGAGATTCGATGGATAAATTTATAAGGGTTTCTATCGGTGTTGAAACCGAGGAAAGAATGAAAGAAGGTTTATCAGCTATCCGCAAGTTAATCGATGAAACCAAGGTTTAACAACAAGATAAAGGTAGGCAAAAAGTTGATTTCGAAAGATTCCGGAGCTTTTTTGATCGGAGAAATCGGCTCCAACCACAACCAATCGTTAAGTTTAGCCAAAGAGCTTATCGATATTGCTCATGAAGCGGGATTGGATGCTGTGAAATTTCAGTCATTGAAATTCGAAGAGTTGTACTTACCTTCAAATGATGACCTGAAGTCGCTTCACAAAAGCATAGACTTCAATGAAAAATGGTATCATGAACTTTTTGCCTATTGCAAAAAACGAGGGCTTGTTTTTCTTTCTTCCCCAACATATTTGGAGGCTGTTGAGATTCTTGAAGACTTGGGTGCGGCCGCTTACAAAATCGCATCTCCTCAGACTGTCGGCTTCGCTCATTTAATCAAAAAAGTCGCGAAAACAGGCAAGCCTTTGTTCGTTTCTACAGGTTATTGCACGATGCCCGAAGTCAGAAGGGCTGTTTCACTTGTGTCTGAGGCCGACAATAAGAATCTCGTTTTACTGCACTGCATATCTAAATATCCTACCCCTGAAAAACTTGTTAATCTAAGGATGATGGATGTTTTCAGAGATGAGTTTTCCGTACTTACCGGCTTTTCGGATCATACGATGTCCACTACCACTCCCGCTCTCGCTTTCATGCATGGTGCTCGTGTTATAGAGAAACATTTCACCCTTGATCGCAAACTTGAAGGCCCCGATCATTGTTACGCGCTTGAGCCAGATGAACTCAAAATTATGGCATCAGGTGTACGCGAGGCGGAGGTGATGCTCGGAAACGGCAAGAGGATTTTGTTGCCTTTTGAAAAAAGTTTTAAGAAGAAGATTAAGATGAAAATTGTAGCGGCAAGAGATATCAAAAAAGGTGAGACTTTGGCCGGGAATGATGTTGTTTTCAGGCGCGCACAGGGAGGGATCGAAGATTTTGATTTAGAAAAATACATTGGCAGAAAAACTGCTTCCAATATCGCCAAAATGTCTTTAATAAAACCCATTTACTTCCATGACAAATAGAAAAAGGCTAATGATTATCGGTTCGGGCTGGGAACAGGCTCCTCTCGTCAAAGCTGCGAAAGATTTGGGGTATTTTATTCTGGCTACGCATTCAACCGATGATGCCGAAGGTTTTCAGTATGCGGATGCGACCGAAATCCTGGATCCTCGCGATATAAATAAAGCCATGCATCTTTTCAAGAAATACGATATGGAAGCCGTTACAAGCGATAATGACGATTATGCGTTATACACCGTAGGAGTTATCAGTAATAAGTTCGGTTTGCCCGGACCCAACCTCGATGCCGTATCCTATTCAAATAATAAAAGACGTTCGCGAATCGCCTGCGAGAAGGCCGCGGTTAAGCAGCCGCCTTTTTATATATGTGAAAATCTTGAAGATTTACATGAGGGGGTTGCGGCTGTCGGCGGTTATCCCGTCATAGTGAAGCCTGTTGATAACAGGGGTAATTTTGGAATAAATAGAGTTGAGAACGAGTCGCAATTGGAAGATGCGTTTTATGATGCTATTTCCAATTCCCATTCCAAGGAATTTTTGGTGGAGAAGTTTATTGAAGGAACTTTGGTGACTGTAGATGGATTTTCTTTTGATAAAGATAATCATTTTTCTTTGGCGGTTGCTTCCAAGCAGATGCTCGGAGGACACAGAAGAGTTGCGATTGATATCGTTTATCCCGGCGAGTTCGACGAAGAGACTATACGGAAGCTTCTGTCCAATAATGATAAGGTTGCAAAGGCTCTTTCCTACGATTTCGGATTCACCCATAGTGAATATATTTTGGATGATGAAGGTGAGGTTTGGCTGGTGGAGTCCACCAATCGCGGCGGAGGTGTTTATACTTCTTCTTTGATAGTTCCCGGTGTTACCGAGCTTGATTTGAAAAAGCATTTGATCGAGTCCGCTTTCGGGAATTTTAATGTTCCGGATATTGATGCCTTAAATCCCATGAAAAATGCCGCGCTGCTTTCTTTTTTTAAATTTGATAACGGTAAAATCAAGAAAGTACACGGACTTGATGAGGCGGGGTCATTACCTGGTGTTCTTAAATGCAATCTGGCGATCAAGGAAGGCGATATCATAGAAGATATAACCACCGATGCCAACAGGCATGGCTACATGGTTATTTTAGGGGAAAATAAGGACACGGTTCGCGCCAAAGAAAGACTTATAAAAGATTTAGTAAAACTGGAATATGAATAATATAGATTTACATCTGCACATCGCGCCAAAAGAGATCGTCTGCAAAGAAGGAGATTTGAGTTTTGATGAGCTCAAAAAGAGTTTCGGGAACCTGCTTGATAACATAAAAAACAATGGCACCGAGCAAGGGCTTGTTATTATTATGGATGTTGATTTCTTGAAGAAGCCTCATGCTCTGAAATTCCTAAAAGAACACAAGGATTGGTTTAAGGTTTTGCGGCTTTGCTTTATGTTTGATTTCAGACGTCCCGAAGATTTGAAGCTGCTTGATACCGCTAACGAGCTTGGCGCAAAAGCGATTAAGTTTCATCCGTACTTACAAAATATTGCCGAAAACGATTATAAGTCCGTTGAAATCTTTGCTGAAAAAGCCGATAAACTGGGAATGTTTATTGTTGTGGATTGTGCTTACGGAACCCGCAAGCTTTATAAATACGAAGGGATTAAACTCTCCGGTTATTTAAGCGAAAAAGTGTCTTGTCCCGTAATTATTGCTCATGCGGGGGGCTTTCGGGCTTTGGATGCTCTTATGGTCGCTGTTGATACCGACAATATATATTTGGATATATCTTTTTCGTTGGATTATTGGGAGGGAAGTACTGTTGAACAGGATATTGCTTTTGCCGTTAAAAAACTGGGGAGCGAGCGTTGTTTGTACGGATCGGATTATCCTTTTGTTTCGCTAGAAGGTTATATTTCTCTTGCCGGGAAATTTTTAAGAAAATATAAATTCAATAAATCGGATATCGAAAATATCTTCTATAAAACCGCTAAAAAACTCTTATCATGAAATACGACGATTTGGTCCAGCTGGGCGAAGAAACCAATGACCGATACACTCAAAGACTCAATAAATTCGGCTATGATGCCACAAGTCTTGGCTGGGACAATAAAAAGAACCAAATGATAAGGTTTGACGCCGCTTTAAGTTTGGTTAATGTGGATGGCAAGAGCGTTTTGGATATAGGATGCGGCTTTGGAGATCTTTTGGATTCTATTTATGAAAGCGGCAAGAAGCCCAAAGGTTATACGGGAGTGGACATAAATGATGATTTACTTAAAGTTGCCAAGGAGAAGCATCCGGAAGCGGAATTCGAAGTTAAAAATATTCTTCTGGATCCCGAATACAGAAAACATGATTTCGTCTTCATGAACGGAGTCCTGAATTTTAATTTAAAAAACAAAGGAATAGATAACTATGAATATGCCAAGGATTTTATCGAAAAAACTTTTGCTCTGGCAGAAGAAGGGCTTGTTGTCGATATGCTGAGCTCTTATCTCACTCCGGATTATCCGCCTGAAGAGGAGTATGTTTTTTATTATTCTCCCGAGGAAATGTTTAAGTTTGCTCAATCTCTGACTCCGAATGTTGTACTTAAGCACGATTATGAACCTATCCCCCAGAGGGAATTCATGCTTCTTTTAAGAAAAATTTAATGATTACTCTCGGCTCAACAGGTTTGGATGTTTTTGAAATAGGACTTGGGACTGTCGAACTCGGCATACCCTCTTACGGGGTCAAATTACCGTCGGAAAAGGCCAAAACCGAGAAGGAGGCCGTCAAATTCCTTCATTCCGCTCTGGAAATGGGGGTTAATTTCTATGATACAGCCGCTCTTTACGGCTCCAGTGAAGATATAATCGGAAAAGCTTTTGCTGATCGCAGGGATAAAGCGGTAATAGCTACGAAATGTGTGCATTTGGAAGATTCTTGGTTTGAGACCAGTGGGGAAATCTATAGCAATTTCATGAAATCCATAAAAAACAGTCTTAAACGCTTGAGCACCGATTATGTTGATGTGCTTCAGCTGCACAGCAGTAATGAGAAGATCCTTTCTCATGAAGAGGTGATTAAGTTTTTTGAGGATGCGAAAAAAGAAGGGCTTATCAGGTTCTCCGGAGCTTCCGTTTACGGTGCCGATGACGCTAAGTTGGCCGTTTCCGCCCCGCATATGGATTTGGTTCAACTGGCATACAATGTTTTTGACCGCAGAATGGATGATGAAGTCCTGCCAATGGCTGCTTCTCTCGGCAAGGGCGTTATTATCAGATCTATCCTTTTGAGAGGAGCTTTGACGCCAAGGATTGAGCATTTCAATAAATCCAGCGAGCTTGCCGTTAGAGAAAGGGTTCTTTCGCTGGCGGACAAGTTGTCTTGTTCTCTCGAGGATCTTCCTGCGATATGCACATCCTTTGTGTTGACTAAGCGGCACGGCGTTGCTTTAATAGGCGCCGGTAATGAATCCGAACTGAAAACCGCTCTCTGCTCAATTGACCTTTCATTATCGGATAAGGAATTAGAGATTTTGGACAGTTATAGAACTGATAATTTACAAATAATCGAACCTTTCAGATGGGACTAAAAGTAATAGCCTGCTTTCAGGCCAGAATGGGATCTACCAGACTTCCCGGTAAAATTTTAAAGAAAATCGGTGATAAAACCGTTTTTGAATATATTGTAGATCGTCTTAAACATTGTTCCGAACTTGATGACATCGTTCTTGCAACCAGCTACCTGGACAGGGATCAAGCCCTCGTTGATATGGCTAAGCAAGTTGGCATCAAATACCACACAGGCCCGGAAGAGGATGTTGTGACCAGGCTGATGGGCGCCGGACAAGAAAATTCCGCCGATGCCGTTGTGCGGATTCTTGGGGATTGTCCGTTTGTCGACCCGAAATTGGTTGATAAGGCTGTTTCTTTGTTCAGGCACTCTTATCCCGAGATTGACATGGTTAATAATTTTCATCCCCCCACATTTCCCGATGGTCTTGATGTTGATGTTACTGCTGTTTCCGCTTTAGAGAAAATTAATAACACTCTCCCTCCCGATGATTTTTATAGAGCTTGGTGGTTGTCTTATATGTTCGAAAATCCCGACCATTTCAAGGTCTCTTGTTTTAAACATCCTGAGAATCTGGTTGATATCCGGTTAACTTTGGACCAGCAAGAGGATTTGGATTTGATACGCGAGATTCATGATCACTTTGCCCGTAAAGGCAGAGAGCTTTTCCATCTTGAGGATATTATGGAGCTTCTTGATGAAAAACCCGAACTGCTAGATATAAATAAGCAGCATATCGATGCGGATGTTGTTGATGGAGTGAGGAGTGTTGCCTACCATTCGCTTAAACCTAAGAAATAAAATTCTTGAGGTTTTTTAAATTTTTGAGTTTTTTGATTTTATAAGGCAGTAGGAATTTTTTACTCCTTTTTGGAGGCATGCAAATTACTTTTTTTCCACATATATGCGCCAGTACCAAAGCCGTGCTTTCCATACCTATTACGAGTGAAGATCTTGCGAAATCTTCTTCAAGTTTTTGGTGTGATTTCAAAATGTTTTTTTCGGGATATTTTGAAAGGATTTTTTCGTATTTGGTTTTTGGCTCGGAAGGGTGGAGCCTTACAATTATTTTCCTTTTTTTTAAATATGCAAGACAGCTATCCAGTACATCGTATTCGGTAACTGACGAGAAGTTGTCTTTGTTTCCAATATTTACAGGTTCACTTATAAATAAAACCGTGTTTTTGCTTCCTTTCTTTAATGCCTTGTATTTTCTTTTTATTTCTTCGAAATAAGGATTTTTTACGAATTTCACCGTCTGATTCGGAAACAGTTCTTTCGCATCTTCATAACAATATTTGTCGCCAGCCCAAATTTCGTCCGGCAAGTTTTCCTCCCAGCCCTTTTCCGGGAAGCGAAATCTTTGTTTATGATTAACCCAATGGTCTAAGTAGGAAACTGTTTTTATACCTTCTTTTTTGGCAGCATTGATGAAGTCCAGCTCCACCATGGATGATCCGCTTGTACCTGTCAAAACCACGTCCGGATTTTCTTTTGATACCGCTTTGCTTTCGGCGAGTTTATATTTTATTTTATTTTTCCTGAAAATCTCCTTGGCAGGTCCTTCGACATAACAAATGAATCCATACTCCTTTTCGTGTTTTTTTACATATGATGCAAGGATATTCGCCCCGCCCGCATCATGACTTACTACCAGTATTTTTGTGCTCATTCTCTAAAATGCTGTAATTAATGGAACTTCTATATTGACCGTTTTTGAAAAAACATTCCCTGCCGATTCCTTCTTCCGTAAATCCCAGTAATTCCGCCAACTTCCGCATCGCGACATTATCTTCCGATGTCCCGCAGTATATTCTATGCAAATTAAGCTGCTTGAATCCATGATCGATGATAAGACCGGCGGCTTCTTTCCCGACTCCCTTCCCCCAATAATCCTTATCTCCTACGATTATCGCGAACTCAGCAGACCTGTTTGTGGCATCGATGTTTTGCAGGGATATGTTACCTATGTGTTTATCCGTTTCTTTATCGGCTATTGCCAGTACGAGATTGTTTTCGGACTGTATCGTTGTCCTGAAATATGCCTCCATATTTTCGTTATAATTCGGGAATCTATGGTGAGAATTGTGTCTGCATATTTCTTCATCGTTAAACCAGTCGCGGTAATTTTCGTTCAAATCAGACTCTTCAATCGGCCTTAAGCATATTGTTTCGCCCGTTAAGAATGGTTTTTTCATGGAATTTATTTTTTAAGTTCTTGCCTATGTTCATATACTTTTTCAAACGCTCTAACAACATCATCCAAGTCTTCTTTGGTCATAGGCGGCCTCATCAGTTCGTCTATCACCATCTCTTTTTCGTATATTCTTTCCACCACCGGGCATATTCCTTTGTCATAACATGCTTCTCCGTCGTAATGAGGTCCTACGAACGGGAACCCTTTATTGCCTATCGCTATTTTCTTCTGAAAAATCGGCAATAAATACAGTGGCTTGGCCCCTCCGGTAAACAGTCTAACCCCTTCACTTTCTCTTAATTCTATAGGTGGAAGTTCCGCTACAACCGCATCTATGAATGTATCTCGATCCACTCCGATCTCCTTCTCATCATAAAGTAGCGGGTGCACATAATATGCGTGTTCCGCGCCTTCCCTGACTTTTGGAGCCCGCAGTCCCGGAATTTTACTTAATCTTTCGTCCAAATAGTTGCAGTTTTCTATTCTTTCTTTCACCAATCTATCGAGTTTTTTCAGCTGCTCTCTACCTATGGCAGCCTGCAGTTCCGTCAGTCTCATATTGAACCCAACCATGTTCGTTATATCCTCCACGCCCATGCCTCCCACAACGGCATCCGCATGGTTTCTTATAAGCTGCAGGCGCTGTGCCAAATTGTCATCGTCCGTAACGATGACTCCTCCTTCACCTGTGTGTATATGTTTATGGTAGTTCAATGAATATATACCTATATCCGCCAGAGTCCCTGCGTATTTGTTTTTGTATTTTACACCCGGCGCTTGAGCACAATCTTCTATTACTATTAAGTTGTGTTTTTCTGCAATTGCGTTAATTGCATCCGCGTCATAAGGTTGGCCGAATATATCTACGACTATTATGGCTTTTGTCCTTTTCGTAATTTTTTCTTCAATGGATTTCGGGTCCAGGCAGAAATACTCTTCTTCTATGTCTGCGAAGACAGGGATCCCTCCATAGATAAGCGGGGCTGTAACAGAGGCTACCATTGTATACGGCGACACTATAACTTCGTCACCCGGACTTATACTCGCCGCCCCTACCGCGCATTGTATGCCCGAAGTGCATGAGTTGACCGCTATTGCATGTTTTACACCGAAATATTGCGCCCATTCTTTTTCGAATTCCTGAACTTCGGGACCGCCATAGAAATCCGGCTCCCATGACCCAAGATATTTAGATAATATTTCCGACTCCATTATTCTTTGGACTGCTTCCTGCTCTTCTTTCCCTATTATGCTGTATGCAGGGAATACTTTTGTTCTTACCGGCTGACCGCCGTTAATAGCTAGTTCCGACATAGTGTTTTGGTTAAGATTTTAATAGTGCTAAACAAACTTGTTGTGTTTCCCTGGCGTCCTTTGCGTCACAAACCAGCTCTTTCCCGTTCTCTATATTTTCTACAGCATTATCTATCATATTCAAGACGGCATTGTCGAAATCCGTTTTCTTTACGACAGGCTTGCCCAGTATTTTATAACCTTCAAAGATCGGGTCTTTTATCACTTTTTGTTCTGTTACAGAGAACCCTAAGTCTCCGAAACATATTCTTCCTTTTTCGCAAAGAATGTCGAATTGGAAATGGCTGTATTTTCTCTCATCACCAGCTATCAGATAGAACTGTTTGCACTTTTGGAATTTTATAAATGCGCCTACCGTTTTATCAATTTCGGAATCGTAATCTTTGTGGCTATAGACCACTTTGAAATCCTTAACCTCTCCAAAGAAATATCTTGAGAGATCTATTATGTGTGTCCCGCTATGAAGAATTCCTTTGCCATATACAACCGTTGCGGATATTACTTCTCCGTATAGTCCTTTTTTTAAATTATTTCTTATTTCCTGCACTTTAAGATCAAATCTTCTTGTATGGTCTATCAGTATCGGGATCTTTTTCTCTTTATATATTTTTATAATTTTATCCGTATCGCTCAGGTTTTCCGTTATCGGTTTTTCGCAAATTACAAGCTTGGGAGCGTTTTCATATCGCGCTACTTGCTTTAAGACGGAAAAATGTGTTCCATCCGGGGTGCAAACGCTTATTATGTCCGGGGATAAGTCGCAGATCGCTTTATCCAGGCTTTCAAAAGCTTCGCATGACCATTTTTTTGCCGATTTAAGCGCACACTTATGGTCTATGTCATAGAAGCCGAGCAGTGTTGTTTTCTTGTGCTTTTTATAGGCATGAGCGTGCGTCAATATTTTAGGGCTTGTCGGATCATCGTAACCGCCCGCTATTTGCCCCGCACCTATTATCAGCGCCTTATATTTCTTTTGCTTGGACATGTTGGTTGATTTTTAAGATCTCCTCGTCTTTTTTGGCAAGATTAACAACATCTTCCGCTGTAAAGTCTTCGTTTTGAGGTAATAATTTTTCGAAAACAGTATTTATCATTGTGTAATCATCAATTTCATCCAATGTAACTCTCAATTCCGGCCAATCACATTCCGGGCCCGACTTCCAATGGTTGATTTTGTATTCTTCCGGATGGGTGTATATGTAACGAGATACATGTTCGCGATCCAGCGGGTCGTCTGTTTTATTCGCCGCTTCTTCCAAAATGCTAACGGGAAATACTTGGACATCGAATCCGTCAGGATAACTTCTCTCGATAACATTCGCGCCGCAATCGTAATTTCCGGAGAAAAATTCTTCGACTCCCCTGTCAACCACTCGCCAATCCATTAACGGACAATCTCCCGTCAACTCCACTATTATGTCGGCTTGTACCGATTTAGCGGTATCCAATACTCTCCCCATTACATCCATTTCGCTCCCTCTATAATATTTAACACCTAATTTCTCAGCCAACTCAACTATGGGGTCGTCCTCTTTGTTTACCGTTGTGGCTATCGCGATTTCATCTAAATATTTACTGCGTTTAAGTCTTTCCACCATACGCTCCAATGCGGGCTTCCCGGCCAGCGGCATCAGCACTTTCCCCGGCAGACGGGTTGATGTCATGCGTGCTTCTATTGTCGCGGCGATTTTTTTATTTGTGTCTTTGTACATTTTATTTTTTTACATTATATAGCATGCTTATGCATGGATTCCCCTTGAATTGCGTTTCATTTGTCTCCGTATATCCGATTTTTTTAAAAACTTTTGTTGAAGCATTGTTTTCTTGTTTGATGTGAGCGTGAATTTCTTTGATATTTTCGCATTCTTTTATGAATTTTTCTTGGGATTCCTTTAAAGCTTCCGTCCCGTATCCTTGCCCATGAAATTTCGAGGATATGGATATGCTTATTTCTGCGTTTTCATCTTCAATATCGAAGCGCACTTGTCCTATCGGGGTTTTGTCTTTTTCGATTATATAAATCTTTTTTTGATTGCCGTGCAAAACAGCCTCGAGCCAGGACAAGTGGTCTTGCCATTTTACCGGCTTTTGATCCCAGAAAAATTTACGAACACCATCTTCATTCCTCAAGAGAAAAAGGAATTTTGCATCTTCTATGTTTGCTTTTCTTGCTGATAGCATTTCTTGAGTTTAACATGATAAGTTGCTTTGTTTCTGTCTTCCAAATCTTCGCAAGCGAAGTCTCCTCCTTGATTTATCAGGCTGAAAAGCTCTTCTTCCGATGAACCGAATTCTTTGAGAAAATCGAAGTGCACTTCGAGGATAATCGTGAGGTTTTGAGTTTCTTCGAGAAGGCTTTTTGCTCCTTTTATTGCAAGTGTTTCCGCTCCTTCTATATCCATTTTTATCAGATCAGGGCTGCTGTTTTCCTGTTTAATAAAATCATCCAATGTTATCGCTTTGACTTTTTGTTCTCCTTTCCCGATTTTGGCTCCAGTTCCTCCCGATGCTCCGCCGAATACAAGTTCCCCCTGCTTATCCGACACCGCGGCCTGTATCAATTTTGCGTTTTTGAGATTGTTGATCTCGATATTTTTTTCTATATGGCGGGCGTTTATCGGATCTGGCTCGAATATAAAGACTTTTGCCTCCGGGTTTTTAACTGCCGCTATCAACCCGAAATACCCGTTGAATCCACCTATGTCGAATATGCATTTTTTACCCGGCAGTTCCTTCAGCCATTCTTTCGTCACCTCATCTTCGTATTTATCTTTTTTGAGAGCTCTTGCGATGTGATTGTGGTAAGGCTTGTCAGCGTAAAATTTCAGGTCTTTTGTTTTGAAAATCTTTTTCCCTCTAAGCTTATCAAAATAGTAAGGCCATTTTATTAGAAGCTTCTTCCTGTATGTTGCGTAAAGGTTCTTGAGTAATTGGAGCATGGCTACAGTTTAGCAGGTTTGTATTGTTTCGCCAATCAGCTTACTAACCCCTTCTTTAAGACTTTTTTTAGGATTGAATTGTATGGCTTCTTTTGCTTTTTCTATGTTGGCGGAGGAGTGTTTGATGTCTCCTTGGCGCTCTTCTTGGTGGTCGATTTCGCCGCCTATCATTTCTGCGAGTTTGTTCACGGTGACTGTTTCGCCCGAGCCGATGTTTATCGGTGATGGGTCGGTTTTGGTTTCGAAGGCTGTGATGTTGGCCTGCGCGACATCCGATACATGGACAAAGTCGCGGGTTTGGAGGCCGTCGCCGAAGATTGTGAGCGGTTTACCTGCTTTTTTGAGACGGATGAATTTCGGAATTGCCGCTGCGTAAGGCGAGTCAGGGTCTTGGCCTTCGCCGTATACGTTGAAGTACCGAAAGACTGTTACCTGAAGGCCGTATAATTCCTCGAATGTTTGGCAGTAGTATTCGCCGAGGAGCTTGGATACCGCGTATGGAGATAGAGGCTTGACCGGCTCGTCTTCTGTTATTGGAAGATTTTCGGTGTCGCCGTAGACTGCGCTTGAGCTGGCAAAGGTTATTTTGGAGGCTCCTGCTTCTTGGGCTGCTAGAAGTACGTTTAACGTGCCGAGGCCGTTGATTTCCATAGTTTCTTCCGGATTTTCTATCGAAAGAGGGACCGATATTTGCGCGGCATGGTGGGAGATGAAGTCTATTCCTTCACAAGCTTTTTTCACGGTATCGAGGTCGCGGATGTCGCCTTCTATAAGTTCGACTTCCGAGTGTATATTTTCTCTTTTCCCTGTTGAAAAATTATCCAAGATCCTGACGCTGTGCCCAAGTTCGAGGAGCTTTTTCGCTAGATGCGAGCCTATGAACCCTGCGCCGCCTGTGATTAGTGTTTTTTTAGTCATGAGTAATGAGTGCCAAGTAGTTGGTGTTTCCCTGCGGGAAACGGCTTTATTTTTTTCTAAAAACGAAAAAATACATCAAAGTATATTTCTTCCCGTCATGTCTGTTTTTTGTAAAGGAATTCAGGATTTTATCCATCACAATTAGCTTAAGTAAGCATAATGGTCGCAAAAATTTGGGCATAAGCATTACAAGCTGATATAGACCTGTTGAGAACGGCCCTACCCCGAGTTTTTTCATCTCTAATTTCTCGAATCCGGCATCGATCATCATTTTCTCGATTGCTTGGTGGGTGTAGCGGAAGTAGTCGTTTGGATCGGGATGGAAAGGTGCGAGAAATGGGATCGCACCGATGAATTTGCCGTCTTTTTTTAAGATACGGGCTGATTCTGACGCGATGTTTTTACCGTTGTAGATGTGTTCGAGGGTGTTTAGGCAGAGAACTGTATCGTATGAGTTTTCTTCTATCGGGAACGGCTTCTCCAGATCGACTTTTTCGACTCCCTTTGAGATTGGGGCGAAGTCCGTGTATGTGATGCTGCAGTTTTCTTCTTTTTGTAGGTATCTGTTGTAGCTCATTTTGTCGGATTTGCTTCCGAGGTCGATTACCTTGCCTTTGAGTGGATGTTTTTTTGTGTAAAGTTCTATTGCCCGGTTCATCAGGATTCTTGGGAGGGATTTTCCGGCTAGGGTCTGTTTAATGATCATTTTTGTTTTTTAAATACCAATTGATGAAATTTTTCATGCCTTCTTCGATTGTTGTCTTGGGGTTGTAATCGAGAAGTTTTTTGGCTTTATCGATATTTGCGTAAGTCATTGGGACGTCTCCGGGCTGCTCCGGCATTTGCGTGATTTCCGCTTTTTTGCCGAGGATTTTTTCTATTGTTGAAATAAAATCGTTAAGCATAACAGGTTGATTATTGCCGAGGTTGATTATTTCGTAGCCGAGAGGTTTTTTTAAAGCTGCGACCACTCCATCAACTATATCTGCGACATATGTGTAGTCGCGTTTGGTTGTGCCGTCGCCGAATCTTTTGATTGGTTTGCCTGAGTTGATCCAGTCTGTGAAGAGGTATGGCGCCATGTCCGGTCTGCCTGACGGCCCGTAAACTGTGAAAAACCTGAGGCAGGTGATATTCAGGTTGAACTGCTGATGAAAGTATCTGGCGAGGTTTTCTCCTCCGAGTTTGGTTGCGGCATAAGGGCTGATGGGCTGAAGTGGCCACTGGGTTTCTGTGAAAGGTATTTCTTTCGACCCGCCGTAAACCGAGGAACTTGAGGCGAAAACGATGTTTTCCGTATTTACTTGGGTCGCGGACTGCAACAGATTGAGCGTGCCGTTTATATTCACATCATTATAAAGCTCCGGGGCGTTTATCGAAGGTCTTACTCCGGCTCTTGCTGCCAGCAAGACGGCGTGGCTTGGCTCGTATTTTTTGAAGATTTCCGGGATTTTTTCTTGATCTCGAATGTCGACTCTTTCCAGGGTGAAGTTTTTGTTGTCCAAAAATTCTGAGACATTCTTCTCTTTAACCTTAGGGTCGTAATAGTCGTTAAAATTATCGATTCCAATGACCTCAGCACCTTCTGCAAGAAGCTTGCGGACCGTATGTGATCCGATGAATCCTGCTGCGCCTGTTACTAGGGTTTTTGGCATATTATACTTTTTTCGAGAGATATTGTCTTTTGATTTGAAATGTCTCGCTGCCATCTTTTTTCGTTTTGGTTGATTCGACGATAGCATCAGGGACTACCTCAAATCCAGCATGTTTTGTGTAAAAATTGATAGCACCCTCATTTGGAGGATCAACCCATGTTCGTACAAATAAGTATTTCCATTTTTCTTTATCTAATTCTTCCAGTAGCTTATCCATCATTGCACTACCAATACCTTCCCCTGTTGATTTAATGTACATCACTTTAATGTGAAGACAGTTTTCAACGGGGTAATTTTCAGTTACAGCTTGCGGCAACTCCGTCCCATCATTTAGTGGACCCATTACCATAAAACCAACCGCTCGGTTATCTTCCATTAAAAGATATGAGTACCCGCCCTTGCGAAAAGCATCAAGCATAAAATCCAGTTCATTTTCCTCGTCTATCAAATAAGCAGAAGAGCTGTTTTCTATAAGATCTCTTTCGATTTCCAATATTTCTTGCTGATGCTGCTGAAAAAGCCGAAGGTCAGCCTTGATAATTTCAGGTGAATTTATTGGTACTTGCTCCATGCGACTTAGTTTGTGTGTGTGATATCGGCGCGTCACAAAATATCATGAAGTGAGGGGGAGGGGCAAATAGGTATAGTTATACTTAAATCGCACCTGTTTTCACTTAATTTGGATCACAGCGACATTTTGCCACCACATTGCCTCCCAACCGACAGATACTCAAACCCTAACTCCTCAACATCCAATCTAATCTAGTCCCGCTTCTTTTAATTTTTCCTCTAACAACTCTAAGAACTTTTTTTGTTCCTTATCAGGATCCAACAATGCTTCACGAACACGTTCTACTGGGCCCAACATAGGCGGACCACCTGGGAAAGCTCCGGTAAAACGCGAATCAAGTGGTTCATCATGATATCCTCTTTCAAATCGATTTTTTTTTGGCATGTTAGATAGGTTAATTTTCTAAACAGAAGGCAATGATATCATATTCGACTGCTACCTGCCAACAGATTTGTACTCAAATCCTAGTTTTTCAACATCTTCCGCCTTATAGATATTCCTCCCATCGCAGATTAGCTTCCCTTTCATGAGTTTTTTTACCTTCTCAAGGTCGATTGCGCGGAATTCGTCCCATTCTGTTACGATCAGAATCGCATCTGCGCCTTTTGCCGCATCGTAAGGATTTGATTTAAAATCAACGCCTTCGGGGAAAATATCTTTGGCATTTTTCATCGAAACGGGATCAAAAGCCTGGATATTTGCTTTTTCTTCAATAAGTCTCTCGATAATCCGAATCGCCGGCGCCTCACGCATATCGTCGGTTTTCGGCTTGAATGCCAGCCCCCAGATGGCGATAGTTTTACCTTCGAGATCGGATATTTCTGCTTTCAGTTTATTGAAAAGCCTTAATTTCTGCGTTTGATTCACCTCTTCTGTTGCTTCGAGGATTAGGAATTCGTAACCTTTGTCTTTACCTGTCTGAATGAAAGCCTGAACGTCCTTGGGGAAACAGCTTCCGCCATATCCGATACCTGCGTGCAAAAATCTTGGACCGATTCGATCGTCCAGCCCGACTCCGCGAGCCACTTCCGTTATGTCCGCTCCGACAAGTTCGCAGAAGTTCGCAACTTCGTTAATGAATGAGATTTTGGTGGCGAGGAATGAGTTTGAGGCGTATTTGATGATTTCTGCGCTATGAATGTCTGTGAAGAGTAGCGGTCTTCCGGCTCTTACCAGTGGCATGTAGACTTTTTCCATCACTTCTTTGGCTTTTTTGCTCTTTTTGTTGATTCCGACGACGATTCTGTCCGGGTTCATAAAGTCTTTGACGGCTGTTCCTTCTCTGAGAAACTCGGGGTTGTCGACGACGTCAAAGTCTGTTTTGCCCGAGGTTTCTTCGATCACTTCACGGACTCTTTCGCTTGTTCCGACGGGAACCGTTGATTTGTTTACGAAGACTTTGTAGCCGCTTAAATGTTTACCGAAAGTTTCCGCAACCTTCATTACTGCGGTTAAGTCCGCTCTGTGATCTTTGTCGGGAGGTGTTCCTACCGCGCTGAACACAACTTCGCTTGCTTGGATTGCTGTTTTGGCATCTGTTGTGAAGCTCAGCCTGCATTCTTTGTAGTTTCTTTTGACGAGTTCTTCGAGTCCGGGTTCGTAGATCGGGATTATTCCTTCTTTTAGTTCGGAAATCTTTTTTTCATCGATATCAATACAGATCACGCTATTTCCCAGTTCGGCAAGGCATGTACCTGTGACTAATCCGACATATCCTGTTCCGATTATTGCAATATTCATAGTTTTGTTTTGTTATTGGCGGGGTAAAATTTACAGTACTGTTAAGGTTATGTCTAGTCGTGCTATAATCCATGCCGAATAATCCCCTTGAGTATGTTTGAGTGTCGAAAAACCTGCAATCTATGCGGCTCCGAAGACCCTAAAATTCTTGTTTCCAAAGATTTTTCCGATCCTTGCATTTGGGATTTTTTGGATAAATATTATGAAGGCAGGATCGATGAAAAGGATGTTGAGGGCGGGAAATATGAGATTGCGCGGTGCGGAAAGTGCGGGTTTATGTGGCAGACTCAAATTCTTGATGACAGTGCGATGGGGAAGCTTTACGGGCGGTGGATTTCCTCGGAAGAAAGTCTACAGAAGCAGCAGAATGACACCGATTTGCTTGTTGTTTACAAGGGTGAGGTTGCAACTTTTATAACTCTCATTGATAAAGATCCCGATGAGATTGATGTATTGGATTTCGGAATGGGGTGGGGGCATTTTTGTCTTACCGCTAAAGAGTTCGGTTGCAATGCATATGGGCATGAACTTTCTGAAGAAAGGATTGAGTTTGCGAGAGGGAACGGGATAGGGATTGTCGAAGATTTTACCGAGGGTCACAAGTTTGACTTCATTAATTCCGAGCAGGTCTTCGAGCATATTGCAGATCCGCTGGGTACTCTAAAAATGCTCGCTTCACACCTGAAAGAAGGCGGTGTCATTCGTATAGGCGTTCCAAATGGCAGCGGCGTCACTCGCAAGCTTAAAAACAAAAGCTGGAAGGCTGCCAAGGATGCGATTCATCCTCTTGAGCACATCAACTGTTTCACTCACAAAACACTTAAGCGCCTCGCGAAGGAGGCCGGCCTCAAATTCATCAAACAGCCGCGGATTGAGGTCTTCCGTCCGGGGCTCAATCCTTATGTCAAAAGTCTTCTTGGCAAGCATTACAGGCAACGGCTTGGGACAACGCTTTATTTCAAGAAATAGATGTAGAATTCTGTGTTTCCGTGGCGGTCCTTTATTATTTTTTCGTTTTCGAGGTCTTTTGGAGAGGTTGATATGAGCGTTCCTTTTTCATCTGTCCAATCTGATAAATACATGTATTCATAAGCTTCGACATAGTTTTCATCGCCATAGAACCGTCTTATTTCATCATTTATGTGCAGGTACCATTTTGCGCTAAGTTTGTTTAGTTTTTCATCCAGGATTAAAGGGCTCTCAAGCTCCGGCTGCAGCTCATCCCAGCCTTGATCCGACAGAAATGACGATGCGCCCAGCGAGTAAGTCAGATTGAAAGGCGTCATTTCCCCCGACCTGCCGTATTCGGCCATTACTTCCGGCTCTTTTAGCAAGATATTCGTATTTATATTGAAAAATATCGTAAAAATTGCGGCCAAACTTAGCATCATTGCAGCAAGTTTTTTTCTTTTTATATACTGAAAGTTCAAAGCTGCAAGTACCGCGAAAATTATCGATAAATACGGAAAGTAGTATGTCCTAAACCCGTTTAATGCGAAGAAAATTACTGATAATACGATTGCTAAGTATAAGATTTTTGATTTTTTCAAAAAATAAATTCCGCCGAAAATTGATGCTAAAAATATCGTGCTTAACGCAATCCCCCATTGATCCAAAAGCATGCTCGGCATCTCAAGAAGCGTCGAAATCGGACTTCCAAAAGAGCCGCCATAAATAGAGTCGTTTGCTCCAAAATTCATTATTGACTTAGCAGGAATCCCAATCATATTTGCAAGCTTGGAAAAAGGTACATCCATAAATCCGGTCGTCAAATAAGCTGCGATATTATAAATAATAACAGGAGTAAAAATTGCAAATGCGGTCGCAAGAGAAATGATCGATTTCTTCCATTCTTTAATCAAAAGCAAGAACATCGGCAGGAACAAAATCCCCGTGAATTTAACAAGCAAAAGAGCCCCGAAAGAAATTCCAAGCACTATAGCGAATGTGAAGTTTTTATTTTTATAAAACAAATAGAAGCTCAATAAAAATGCCGTAACAAACACCGCAAAGGTAGAAAGATCCTGAAAAATCGCGAGCCTTGATCCGAAGTTCGAATAACTATCAATCGCAACAATCCCGGCTGGCAGCAGAGGCAAATATCGACTTTTGCCATCAAGGAATTTTTTACTCAAAACAAAAGTCCCGAAAATCGCAATCACACCCATAATCACCTGCGGAATCCTCAGCATCCAATCCTTCATCGCATAAAAACCGCCCGGCTCAAACAGGTTATAAAAAGCGTGACTGATGAAAAACCCGAGAGGCGAATGGCCGGTCTCGGAAATGAAGTAAGCGTTGCGGCCGGCAACCATCCCATCGACAAGATCGTAAGTCTGCGCACCGAGGTTTACCTCATCGCCGTTTAAGTTGGCGCCGCTTAAGGTCAGAACTCTCAGTGTCAGGCCTGCTAGGAGAATTATTGTGAGGTATGAATAAACCCTCTTGTCTATTTGGATTTTTTCGGGTTTGACTTTAAGGACTGTTGATAGAGCAATGCCGAGTACCGATATTGCGAGGAGGATTGCGGCTACCCCTGTCAGGTGCTCTCTGTAAATATCCTGCTTGCCTTCGATCACGATGTTGATTACTCCTGTTGGGTAAAGAAGAAGAAGTGAAAAAATTATTGTCAGAAAAATTCTGCAATCGCATTTGAATCCGCTCTTTTTGAGAATGATTTCGAGATATGGAAGTCCGCATGTCAAAAAAAATCCCGCCCCTGCGGCAATTCTTATTATGTCGAGAACTTGGCCCGAGGCGGTTTGCGATAACTTAGCCGTTATCAGCGTTATTATCCCGAGAAGAAGTGTTGTTTTGTAGGTATTCATTTGTTTTTTGGTTTGCGGTAAAGATTCTATTACGATAAGATGTGCTCCGCAATATCATCACGAGCAGTGGAGGGCCCGGCCCTATGAAGCTGCAGCAACCGGCGCGACAACGCAAGGTGCTAAATCCGGCTCCAAGTGGAGAAAGATGAGTCAAATTATTAAAACATCTTCTCTGCGTGGAAGAATGATTTTGCCAAGAACCAAACAATTTTCAAATTCCAATATATAAATAATCGTTTTGCGAAGCGAAACTCCATCACTAACCCCTGAAAACATGTCAAACTTCTTATTCACTTCCGAATCCGTTACGGAAGGTCATCCGGACAAAATTGCGGACCAAATTTCCGATGCTGTTTTGGACGATCTTCTCAGGCAAGACCCCATGAGTCGTGTTGCCTGCGAATGCTCGGTTAATACCGGGTTGGTCTTGGTTTTTGGAGAAATTACAACCACCGGATACGCGGATATTCCGAAAATTGCCCGAGAAGCTATCAAGGAAATCGGCTACAACGACGCGACTTACGGTTTTGACTACAAAGCCTGCTCGGTAATCACCGCTATTGATGAACAAAGTCCGGATATCGCGATGGGGGTCGATACCGGAGGAGCGGGAGACCAGGGGATGATGTTCGGTTTTGCCGTAAATGAGACTCCTCAACTCATGCCTTTGCCTATCACTCTTGCTCATCAAATGACTATGAAGCTTGCTGAAGTTCGGAAAAACAATGGGCTGACTTATCTGCGTCCCGACGGGAAAAGCCAGGTTACAATCGAGTACGAAGACGGGAAACCCAAGAGAGTTCATACTGTCGTTGTCTCCACTCAGCATGGGCCTGAAGTTGAAGTTGCTCAGATTAAGGCTGATGTTATTGAGCATATCGTGAGGCCGGTTTGCGGAGATTTGGTTGATGACCGTACTATTTACCATGTAAATCCTACCGGCAAGTTCATCATCGGAGGGCCTCCGGGTGATTCCGGTCTTACGGGCCGCAAGATTATTGTTGATACTTATGGTGGAATGGGTAGGCACGGTGGAGGATGTTTCTCCGGGAAAGATCCTTCCAAAGTTGATCGAAGTGCCGCTTACGCTTGCCGTCATGTTGCCAAGAATATCGTTGGTGCGGGTCTCGCCGATAAATGTGAGGTACAGGTTTCTTATGCGATCGGGGTTCGCGAGCCTCTTTCTATTTTTGTGGAAACTTTTGGAACCGGAAAACTGTCTGATGAAAGATTGGCACAGTTGATAAGCGAAAAATTCGACCTTACTCCTCAAGGGATTATGGAAAAGTACGACCTTAGAAGACCTATCTACAAAAAGACCGCCGCTTACGGGCATTTTGGTCGTGAGTTGCCTGAATTTACCTGGGAGAATCTGGATATGGTGGAGGAGTTGAAGGGAAGTATTTAGCATGAAATTTTCAGTGGACCCAAAATTAGCTTCTGAAGGAATTAAAGTTAAGATTGCGTCTTTTTCTGTTCCGGAAGTCACTAAACGCCGAGGAAGTGAGTTTCAAAAACATATTAACGAGATTATTAATGGGTTTGATTTTGATGAACTTTTGAACTCTCCTATTTTAACGGCCTATAAAAAATTCCATCAAGAAGCTGGATTACCGGATGCGATGACTCCTGCTGAATATTTACTTAAACTTATTCAAAAATCTGGCATGCTACCGAATATAAACAAAGTTGTTGATTGCTATAATATTGTTTCGGCTGAAACTTTGCTTTCTATAGGAGCTCATGATTTGGCTCATATAAAAGGTGATCTTTGCTTTAAATATACTGATGGGACTGAAAGATATACTCCACTTTTCAAGGATAGCCCTGAAAAAGTGTCTGCAGGTGAATATGCATGCATGGATGATGAAAAAATCATATGCCGCATGGACGTCAAGCAGTGTGATGAGACAAAGGTAGGACCAGATACGCGGAATTTCATTATCTATGTTCAGGGGAATTCTGAAACAGATGAAGAATATGTTCTCAATGGCTCGCAAAAAGTTTGTGATAATATTGTAAAATATTGTAATGGTGAGTATGTGTTTTTATAATCAGTTTTGATTATAAAAACAACGGCCTTCAACCTGCAAATCCTGTCCCGGGAACGCAAAATGCAAAATTTCAACCTGGCCAGAAATCGCATTTTTTGCATAAGTGATGTAGCTATACAATGCATTTAATTTTGGCGCTACATTAAGTTTTTGACATGGGTTTCTTGAGAGAGTATTTTGGTTTTCCCACTCTGTAAACCTTGACACATATGTCTGACGAAATTATTGAAATCTTAGGAACTCATACAAAGCGATTGGATCGTATTGATGCGGTTCTTGGCATTTTACAGCCAGATATTGGTACGATGAAATCCGATGTTGGTACCTTGAAATCCGATGTTGGTACCTTGAAATCCGATGTTGGTACCTTGAAGTCCGATGTTGGTACCTTGAAGTCCGATGTTGGTACCTTGAAGTCCGATGTTGGTACCTTGAAATCCGATGTTGGTACCTTGAAATCCGATGTTGGTACCTTGAAATCCGATGTTGGTACCTTGAAATCCGATGTTGGTACCTTGAAGTCCGATGTTGGTACCTTGAAGTCCGATGTTGGTACCTTGAA
>JAHIUS010000046.1 GCA_018816885.1 Patescibacteria group bacterium
AAGGATGATGATTTTTTGGCTGAAAGTATTGAAAGTGCGATTGAACTACTTTCTTCTATTACAAATGTGCTGAAATTCTTTCTGGCTGCGATTGCGGCGATTTCTCTGGTTATCGGGGGGATTGGGATTATGAATATTATGCTTGTTTCTGTGACTGAGCGGATTCGCGAGATTGGGCTTAGGAAAGCTCTTGGTGCTAAGAGAAAGAGGATTTTGGAACAGTTTTTGATGGAGGCTGTTGCGGTTACTCTTGTTGGGGGAGTCGCGGGGATCATTATAGGTAGTGTTGTGTCGATTTTGGTTGCTATTGTTGTTCAATCGATGGGCTATCAGTGGGATCTTGTGATTTCGCCGGGTGCTATTTTGTTGGCGTTTTCCGTTTGTTGTTTTGTGGGGATTGTTTTCGGTTATTATCCGGCTAAGAAGGCCGCAGATTTAAATCCTATAGATGCGTTGCGTCATGAGTAAATCAAAGATCATAGATGATAGATCAAAGAATGGTGGAATGCTGTGCCACTTGAGGCCGCTGATGTCGCTGTGTATGAATATGCAGTACATCAAGTCGGCTTACAGGGCGCTTGAGGCGAATAAGGTGCGGGCTTTTTTGACGGCTCTGGGGATTGTTATCGGGATTGTGACTGTTGTTATGGTTTTTGCTCTAGGGCAGGGGACGCAGGCGTTAATTGAGTCTGAGCTTGATGCTTACGGGGCCAATACGATTGTTGTTGAGGTTTCTGTGCCGGGAATTTCTCATACGAGTCCGGCGAATGCGGCTTCAATGGCTGAGGGAGTTACAATAAATACTCTTAAGGAGGAGGATATGGAGGCTGTTTTGAAGATTCCGGGGGTTACGGGTGCTTATGCCGGGGTTTTCGGGCTTGAGAAGGTTGTTTCGATTTATGATGATCAAAGCTATCTGATTCAGGGTAATACCACATCTTTTATTGATATTGATCAGGCTGAAGTTGAGTTTGGGCGGTTTTTTACCGAGGCTGAGGATCAAAGCTTGTCTCGGGTTGCGGTTCTCGGATATTCGGCTGCTCAGGAGCTTTTTCCGGATGTTGATCCGATTGGGCAGAATGTTCGGATTCGGGATGTAAATTTTAAGGTTATAGGAGTGATGGAGGAGCTTGGGGTGGTTTTTTTCCAAGATATGGATGATCAGGTTTATGTTCCTTTAAATACTCTGCAGAAACTTGTGATGGGGATCGATTATATCCCTTATTTTTTGGTCCAGGTTGAAACTGAGGAAATTGCTCTTTTGATCAAGGATGATATAAATCAACTGATGGATTACAGGCATCAGATTAAAGATCCGGATAAAAGAGATTTTCATACGACGACGATGCAGGAGGCTGCTGAAATAATGAGTACTGTTACGGGGGCGTTGCAGATTTTGCTTGTTGTTCTGGCGGCGATTTCTCTTGTTGTTGGAGGGGTGGGGGTGATGAATATTATGTATGTTGCGGTTACTGAGCGGACTCGTGAAATCGGTTTGCGGAAAGCGCTTGGAGCTTCGCCGAGGGCTATTTTGCTTCAGTTCTTGTGGGAGTCGGTGATGATTACGGCTATTGGAGGAGTTATCGGTGTTTTGGCGGCGATTGCGATTGTTTGGTTGGCGGTGACGGGTGCGGCTTACGGAGGTGTTGATATGCCTTTTCATATTCCGGTTGCCGGGGTAGTTCTTGCTGTAGGGGCTTCTGTTGTGGAAGGGGTTGTGTTTGGGCTATATCCGGCTAGGAGGGCGGCTAAGTTGAATCCGATAGATAGTTTGAGGTTTGAGTAGGGGGGTAGTGAGGAGTAATGAGTAAGGAGTACCAAGTGGGTGGTGTTTTGGCGAAGCCAAAACGGTTATTGTAGCCAAGACTAAAGCTGTTGTGATTTTGATATAAATTTGCTAGAATTGCCTCCTGTATTTTTTTAACAAAATATGATTATGAGTGAAAAATATGAAATTCCTGCAGATGCAATTATATCTGATGACTGCTCTCTTGCCCCTATTGCTCAAGATGAGTTGGAAGGATCTATGTTTGTTGAAGGGGAGAGGGCGTTAGTTTTTACTGAAATGCGAACATTGCTTGTGGATACTACAAGATGTGATGTTAATGCTTTATCTGAGCGTTTTGGTAAAAATGCAGTTCAGATAATAGAAGAAAATGATTTAAATGATCTTAAAAAACCTGTAATGTCTGCACAACAAAGGGCTAGTGAGTTGCTGAAAGAGGTGCGAAAAATGCATGGTGATTTAGATGCTGGAACCTAAATCTTCAATACCTCGTTTAATCTTTCCTCCCGTCTCTCTATCTCCTCCTCCGGATTCTCCGCCAGCGCATCGTGGAAGTCTCCGTAAAACTTCTCTTTGTACCCGGGAGGTAGAAATATAGTGGTTTCCGGGAGGTTTTCTTCTCCGGATAAGATTTCCGGGGAGAGGTGAGGGTTGAGTTCTGCCAGGTCTTCTGTTATTCCGAGGCTTCCTAAGATATCCGGGTAAGAGATGATGTAATTGGGCTGTTTCGGGATTAAAAGGGTGTCTCCGATCTGGATTCTTGCGGGGTCGGCGATGTTGTTGATTGCGAGCAAGTTGGTGACGGTGCAGCCGTAATTTTTTGCCAGTTTTGTTGGATTTTCTCCCGGCTGGATGGTGTGCTCGGTTGGTTTTTTCTCGGGGTAAATTATTTCGATTGATTCAAATTCAAGTGGTGGTTGGTTTTCGAATTCCGAGGCGGCGGAGATCATTCCGTAAAACTTGAACAAGTAAGGTCCGGATTCTATGTTGTCGGTTTCTGCGAGGAGCTTTTCCAGGTCTCCTTCGTATTCTTGGAACTTAGCTTGAGCGGTTTTCGGTGCCATATTGTAGGCGAGGATTGTCCAACCCCACCTGTACTCTTCTCGAGGCATTTCTCCCCATGAAAAGGTTTGGTTGTAGACGTCTGCCAAATATAGGGCGACTGCTCGGGCGGCCAGGATCGGGTTTTTTCTTTCGTCGACTTGATCTGTGACGGTTAAGCCGTAATAGAGTGCGTTTTCTCGGAAGAGTTCGAAGGTGTTTTGTGTGTCTTGGTTCCAGTAGGATTCGACCAAGCCGAGGTAGGCGAGTTCTTCAGGTAGGCCGGCTTCTCGAAATACCGCTTCTATGGCAGGTTTGTATGGTGAAAATCTTTCGTATCCTTGTCGTAATCCGAGGTTTAGGCTGCCTGCTGTGAATCTTTCTTGCCAGTTTTCGAGTTTTTCTTGGCTTGATTGCCTGAAAAACATTGTTTCCGGGAGCGTGCTGCGTTTTTCGACTTCTTCCCGTAAGTTTTTGAGTGCGGTCTTTTCTTTGCTTTCTATCAGGTTTTTTTGACGTTCAATTCCCATGATTTATTCTGTTTTTCGAGTTTATTATTGCGGAAATCCTTTGAATTTGCGACACTTTATTTATCAAAACAAATATTTTAACCAAAAACAAAAATGCAAAAGGAGTACATCAATTTAAAACTGGATCCTTATAAGGGTGGCAAGTATATGCTTGTGGTTTTTCATCTGGTTCCAAAAAAGGGTGAAGATTTGTTGGCTTGCGCTTCGGAAGTTGCGGCTGAATCGAGCACAGGATCGAACTTGAGAGTGGGGACCGCTACGAAATTTTCTGATGATTTGAATGCTATTGTTTATAAGGTTAATAAGAAGAAAAATCTTGTTTGGATCGCTTTCCCCTGGAAGATTTTTGATAGAGGCGGGAATGTTCAAAATATTCTTACTTATGTTGTCGGGAATGTTTTCGGGATGTCTAATTTGAAGGCTTTGCGCGCGCTTGATTGTTGGTTTCCTTCTCAGATGCTTAAGAATTACGATGGTCCTTCCACTACGATTATGGATGCGAAGAAATATCTTGGGATCAAGGATCGGCCTATTCTCGGTACGATTGTTAAGCCGAAGATCGGTCTTAAGCCCAAGGAGTTTGCGGAGGTTTGCTTCCAGTTCTGGAGCGGAGGAGGGGATTTTGTTAAGTTCGATGAGCCTCAGGCTGATCAGGAATTTTGTCCTTTTAAAGAGGTTGTTGTCGAGATTCGCAAGGCGATGAATAAGGCTGAAAAGAAGACGGGCAAGAAGAAGCTAATGTCTTTCAATATTTCTGCTGCTGATTTCATGACTATGAAGGAAAGAGGTGATTTTATTCGCAAAAAGATGAAGAAGGGGAGTTATATCTTCCTTGTTGATGGGATTACTGCCGGCTGGAGTGCTGTTCAGACTGCGAGAAGGCTTTGGCCGGATGTTTTTATTCATTTTCACAGAGCCGGGCACGGCTGTATGACTCGTGAAGAGAATCCTATCGGTTATACTGTTCCTTTTATGACTAAATTCGGGCGGCTTGCAGGGGCTTCCGGCATGCACACCGGTACTGCTGGGATCGGTAAGATGGCCGGGACTAAAGGTGAGGATATCAATGCTGCTCACCAGGCTTTATTTAAGAAATCTAAAGGTGATTTCTTCGAACAAGATTGGGGTCGGATCAAAGGTATGTGTCCGATTGTTTCGGGAGGATTGAACCCTGTTCTTTTGAAACCTTATGCGGATGCTGTCGGGACTACGGACTTTATTACAACTATGGGTGGAGGAGTTCATTCTCATCCCGGAGGTACTGCGAGTGGAGCGGCTGCTCTTCTTCAGGCTTGCGAGGCTTGGCAGAAGAAAATTGGGCTGAAAAAGTATGCCAAAGATCATGAGGAATTGGCTCAGGCGATTGAGTTTTATGTGAAGAAGATTCCGTATACGAAGAAATATTTGGTGTAGTAGTAAGTAATGAGTAATTAGTAATGAGTGGTTGGTGTTTTGGCGAAGCCAAAACGGCTTTTTGTAGTAGGCGCGCAATTAGGACCCTTTGTCCTCTTGCGCGCTGCAGATGTTTGCTCAACAATTAACCAAATATTAATGTTGATTGTTTTGCAATGATTTTTGCAGGAGTTGGTGGTATGGTTTTGGTATGAGACTTCAATGCAATGCAACTGGTAGCGCTTTTAATCCTGATCGGTATGATCCTCTTTATCGAGAAGGGTTTGAAGGAGATGATTTTGTCGAGGGGAATTTAGCGAGGGATGCGTTTGGGCTTAGACTTGGTATGGCGTTGGAGCCAGGGGAAGATCTTGAAAAAGATGAGGAGGTTGATTGGTTTACGCCAATAAGGGAGGCATCGCGGGAGCGAAATAAATTTTGGGCTGGTCGTTGAAAAAAAAGCGGCATAGATTTAACCCATTTGGTTGATTAATTTTATTTCATGGTAAGACTAAGATTGCAAAAACCAGATAAAGCGTTTAGTCCTGATTTGTATCGAGAGGGTGGCGGTTGTTCGCATACTTTTAGGCAGGATGAAGGGCCTGATTTCCCTGAAGGTGTTTTGGCTATAGATGCTTTTGCGCGAAGATTTACCGGAGTTTTGGAGCCGGATTCGGATATTTCGAAGGACGTTCCTTATGATTGGAGGTCTGCCGAGAGGGATATGGTGAGGGCGAGATTTGAGCCTGCGAGTTATAAGAATTTGAGGCATATGAATAGGCAATATGATTAACAGGTTCACAACCGGTTGTTGGCTTGAGTCTTTTGTGCAATGCGTCAATAGTTGCAGTGTTGGCTTTTTGTTTTTTAGAAAGAGCCGGCGGAAACTATAATTCTACAGCCCTTTCTGTCAAACTCCGACTCGGGTCGGAGTTCTCTTTATTTGTCACGGTCAGCACTTTCTCCCGGAATTCGCCACAAAGTTCATAAAAATCTCCAAGTGTGCATAGCTGAGCCTTGGCTATTTCGCATTTTTTTGCTTTTGGGCAGTTTTCTGATAGATTTTTCATTTTTTGATAAATAAAGTCTGGGTAGGATAAGCGAACTCGATTCCTTCTTTCTCGAAGCCTTCCATGATTGAGAGGTTGATTTTTTCTTTAACATCCATGAATTTCGAGTATTCGCCGGTTTTGGCGTAGAATACAATGCCGAAAATCAAGGCCGAGTCGCCGAACTCTTCGAAGTGCAAGCGGTCCAGCTCGGCATCTTTACAGTTTTTGACTGAGTCTGCGATGATTTTTTTGGCTTTTTTTACTTTTGCCAGAGAGGTTTCGTAAGTTATTCCGATATTGAATGTTCCTCTGCGTTTTTTTACTTTTCCGTAATTCTGGACTTGAGAGTTAACCAGTGTTGCATTGGGAACTATCAGCTCTTCACCGTCCATACTGGTTAGGCGGGTGGTTTTTATCCCTATTGAATTTACAGTTCCTTTTTTGTCTCCGAGAGCGATGAAATCACCGGGTTTGAATGGCTTATCGAAATAAATCGATAACGAGCTAAAGATGTCTCCAAGCACATTTTGAAGAGCCAGAGCGATTGCGATACCTCCGATTCCGAGTCCCGCGATTAAGGAGTTGACATTGTATCCGAGGTTCCCGAGGATCAGTACTCCGCCGACTAACCAGAATGCAATTTTTAATATTGTTCCGAATGGTTTGAAGATAAGGTTTTTGCCGTCTTTTTGAATTGCTTTCGCGGTTACGTAGTCTATGAATGTGCTTGAAATCCGAATTGCTTCATAAGTGATGATGATTATGATTGCGAATTTGGCGTAGATTCCTATTTTTTCGTGGACTTCCAGAAGTACGGGGGTGGTTGCGAGCAGAATTATCAGAAAAATCGGCCATTTGATGCGTCGAAGTGACTTGATGATCAGGTCGTCGAGGTCCGTTTGAGTCCTCTTTGCCATTTTTGCGAGTCTTTTCATCGTGAAGGTTATGATGATGCTGAAGAACAGGTAAACAACGAGCGTTATTCCTGCGAAAATGAGATAGTCTTGGACTGTATTGCCCCAGAAAGAGAGGAGCATAAGTTCGTTGAGTTGGATTTCCATTTGTAGCATGTAGTTAGGTGGTAAAGTAGTGAAGTAGTATGTGGTGTTTTGCCTGGTGGCAAAACGGCTTTTTGTATTTGGTCGGTTCCCGCCTATGTGTTAGTTTTGTTGCGTACATTTTAACATAACTTGCCATGTTTCAGTATATCGCCGATTTCCTGACTTATTCTCTTCTTGGGCTTGTCGAGGGGGAGCAGTTTGCGCAGAGTGTCCATTTTTTTGTTTATGATGTTTTTAAGATTCTGTTCTTGATCTTTTTTGTGGTGTCTTTTATTGCTTTTTTGAGGACTTTTTTTGCTCCCGGGAAAATCAAGAGGGCGATGGCGAAGATGAGGTTTGGTTCCGGGAATCTTTTGGCGGCTTGTTTCGGGGCGGTTACACCTTTCTGTTCGTGCTCTTCGATCCCGCTTTTTATAGGTTTTCTTAAAGCTCGTGTTCCTGCGGGTGTGGCTTTTTCTTTTTTGGTAACTTCGCCTCTTGTGAATGAGGTGGCTTTTGTGATTATGGGTGGTCTTTTCGGTTGGAAATTGGCGGTTTTGTATGCGATTTCCGGGATTTTGCTCGGGGTTTTTGCGGGGCTTCTATTGGGGGCTTTTAATTTGGAGAAAAATTTAATTCTTGAGGAAAAGGGCAAGATGATTTCTCAAGATACTTCCTTTAAAGGGTTTAAATCGAGGATTAGGTATGCTTTTCAAGACGGGAGGCAGATTTTTAAGAAAATTTACCTGTATATTATTGCGGGAGTTGCGGTCGGAGCTGCTATTCACGGGTATGTGCCGGATGAGTTCTTTGTGAATTATGTAGGAAAGTACGAGCTTCTTTCTGTACCTTTGGCGGTTATTCTCGGAGTGCCGATTTATGCGGGGTGTTCGACTGTTGCTCCCGTTATTTTCTCGATTACGCAAAACGGCGTTCCTCTTGGGACTTCGATGGCTTTTATGATGTCGATTGCGGGACTTTCTTTGCCGGAGGCGGTTATGTTGAAGAGAGTTCTCAGCTTGAAATTGTTGGCGATTTTCTTCGGGATAGTCGCGGCGGGGATAGTTGCGATCGGGTATTTGTTTAACATAATCAGTTAAATATTCCTGTGCTTAAGTATTTATCGCCTCTATCCGGCAAGATTGTTACGACTAATCCTTCTTTGATTTTGGCGGCTGCCGCGAGTGCTGTCCCGGAGCTTGGGCCGAGGAATAATCCTTCTTTTTTTGCGGCCTTTTTGACCATTTTGGTGGATTCTTCTTCTGTAATTATGAAGTAGTCGTCGATGAGTTTTTCTTGGAAGAATTTTCCGATAAAATCTTTATGAGGGTTTTGAAGTCCCGGGATTTGGAAGCCTTTTTCCGGGAAAGCTCCTATTATTTTGGTCTGAGGAGAGTTTTTCCTGAATCTTTTGGCTGTTCCCATTAGGGTTCCGGATGTTCCGCTTGCGACTATCATTACGTCGATATTTTTAACCTCTTCCAGGATTTCTTTTGCTGCGCCGTGAAAGTGAGCTTCGACATTCCAGGGGTTATTGAATTGATCAACCAGAAAGTATTTTTCGGGATGTTTTTCGTATATTTCTTTGGCTTTTTGGAAGGCTCCGGTTGTTCCTGTTGCGGTAGGAGTTAAGATGAGTTCTGCGCCGAGGGATTTGAGAATTTTTCTCCTCTCCGGAGTTGCAACTTCCGACATTACGATCACCACTTTATAACCTTTTTGAGCTCCGATTGCCGCGAGAGCGATTCCCATGTTGCCGCTGGTGGCTTCGAGGATTGTTTTCTCTTTTGTGAGAATTCCTTTTCTTTCCGCTTTGGAGGTGATGTAGTGTGCAGGTCTATCTTTCACCGATCCGGTTGGGTTTGTTCCTTCAAGTTTGGCGAGAAGGGTTACTTTTGGATTTTCGATTAGGTTGTTTATTCTGATGAGTGGTGTGTTTCCGATGGTTTTTAAAATATTGGGATAAATCATGATTTTTAGTTGTTAGTAAATACAAAAAAAGCTCTCGTCCTGAGAGCTTTACAATTATCTGTATCTTATTAACAACAACAACGTATGCCTCCCAGGGTTAGTTTAGGAGTGCGACAACAAGATTGAGTTTTATCGAGTGTTTTCATTGTAGTTGGATTTTACGGTTAAGCATGAGTTTTGGCAAATATTTCATGCAGTCTTTCTTCAATTCGCAGTCTTTCCAGTTTTAAGGCTGTATGTTCTAAACATAATAACAGGCTTGGATTTTCCATTATATCTTTATCGGAAAATTCAAAAGCTTCTGCTATTGTTGTGAATCTGCAATCTTGAGGTTTTCCGAGGAGCAGCCACGCATCTATGAGTGCTATAGAGATCATGTCTATAGTTTCTTGCAGTTCCGGTAATGCCTTCGGTTTTTCCATAGTTGCGGATTTTACTTATATTTGCTCAATTTTGCAACCTAAACTATGATTTGTGCGATGTTTACCAATAATATTTCTCCGGTTCTTCTTGAGATTGGTCCAATTGAGATCCGTTATTATGGTTTATTTTTCGCGCTTGGAGCTGTGATTTATTACTTTGTGACGAGGGGTATTTTTAAGAGGGAGAAGCTTCCTACTAAAGATTTTGAGGATCTGATTGTTTTTCTGTTCGTTGGGCTTATTATCGGGGCGAGATTTGGGCACATTGTTTTTTATAATTTTGCTTATTATTTTGAGCATCCGATGCAGGTTTTTAAGGTTTGGCAGGGTGGTCTTTCCAGTCATGGGGCTGCTATCGGGCTTCTTACGGCTTATTTGATTTTTCGTTTTTGGAGAAATCCTGACAAGAAGTGTGTCGATATGATTGTGATTGCTATGCCGATTACGGCCGGGTTTGTGCGACTGGGAAATTTTTTTAATTCTGAAATTATCGGGCGGGAGACGGATCTGCCGTGGGGGGTTGTTTTTGCTCGGAACGGTGAAAGTTTTGCGAGGCATCCTTCGCAACTTTATGAGATGATTCTTCTGTGGGGGATTTTTGCGGTTATGTTTTTTTTGTATAAAAGGAGAGAAAGACCGACTTACTTCTTTGTGATGTTTTTTGTTCTTTTTTACTTTGCGGGGAGATTCTTCTTGGAGTTTTTTAAGGAATATATGGTGTTTGGAGAGGGTCTTACTATGGGGCAGTGGCTTTCTTTGGGGTTTGTTTCGGTGACAGGGTTGACAGTTTTGGCAAAAAGGTTTAGAATTGCGCCTTGAATTTAATCAAAAATATCATGGGTAGTTCTGAAAATGAAGAAGGGGATTGTTTGTTTGTTACGCCAGAGCAGCGCATGGAGATTGATGCAGCCGTGTGTTCGTTTGAGGCTACGAGAAGAGGTCCTAACAGGGTTCTGGAAGCTCAAGAAATTACCCGCGAAAGGGGAGGGCGTGTTGTTACGGGCATTAGACCTTCTTCAGGCAGTTTTTTGGACGAAAATCCTATCTAAGAACTAGCGTTCCTGCCAAGATTAAGATGGTGATAACAGAGAAGAGCAGAGTATAAGCCAGTACTTTGATTGATTCTTTGATTTTTTTATTCAAAGCCAGGTAAGTCGGGTATCCGAAAACGAGCATACCTGTTATTGCTGCTGAAATTACGAGGAGAAAAAGCATTAATATTGCCGTAATAACAGATGGAGTGCTCGGGAAGTAATTTTCTCCATACCAGAGGAAAAGTCCTATCAAAGTGCAGTATGTTGCTATTCCCAATGTTTGGAGAAAAGCGGCTAGTGGTGGTTTCATGGTTGTTTGTTTAAATGTGTGTTGATTTTAGCACGGTTTTTTGAAAAGCCCCATCGTTTGTCCGGTTTTGATCTAAAGAACGCTAATTTTGATGGTGCTGATTTATATAGAACAAGGATAGTGAATTGTGATTGTAGTGGAGCATTATTTAGAGGGGCTAAGGTAGGTAGAATGGAAATTAAGGATTCTGTGTTTGATGGTGTGGATTTTACAGGGATTACCGGTGGAGGTCTTGAGGATCTGACATTTGATAATTGTAGCATTAGAGGTTTGAAATATAATGATGATCCACCAAAATTGGATGTTTCCAACCCGGCATTTTCTGTCAGCGAAAAATCCAGCGAGATATCATGGTGTTGTGTGCTAGAGAGAAATAGTCAAAAACATAGATTAGTGATGAAAATTAAAGATAAGTTGTCCGGAGAGGATGTTGATTTAGAGTTTATTCTGAGGAGAAATGGCGACAGGAATACTGATCTTATAGGTCTTATTCCAACTAAAAATGTGAAATTAAATGATAATATGTTGTACAAAAAAACTCTTTATACTATTTCGAATAATAAGCACGGAAATTTATTTAGAAATCTTGTTTTTGAAAAATTAAAAAATTGGGAAAACTATGCCGTAGGTGGTGACGGTGATTATTTGGATATTAAGATTGATCTTACCGGAAATTCTTTCAATGAGGATATTATTTTCCAACCGATTAGATCGATTTTGCCCGGCTCAGAATTTGATAAAGATTTCGAAAATTGTTTTGATGGGAAGAGTGGGGCTTCTTTGGTAGTCGATTATGGCTCTGAGAATGAAGCGGTCGCAGCTTAAAGTTTAGTGATTCGGCTAAAGAAATTGGCTCCCCATAGTTGGAAGCAATTCGAACTGTATTATCGCTTTCTTTTCCTTGAATTTATATAACGATCTATTGCTTCTTTTGTTGTGACCCAGTTCCGTCCTTTTTTGTGAGCTTCAAGTTTGTTTTGAGCTGCCAATAAATTCAGATATTTTTCTGAGTAATTGCATGATTGGCTGGCCTCTTTGAGGGATATATATATCTCAGTTTTTTTTGAAGACGGGGTCAATGTATCCAGGTAAATGGCTAGAGAGCGTTCAACGTTTTTTGTTATAAATTCTATCAATGGTTGACAATCACCTTCATCTGCGGCTGTTAGAACTTGGTAATATTTTTTGCGATCATTTTTCAGGATAATTGTGAGTGGGTATCCGGCTTGCATTATAATGATATTCATTAAAAGTCGTCCTGTACGTCCGTTCCCGTCAAAAAATGGGTGAATATGTGTGAATTTGTGATGCAAGATAGCTGCTAATTCAACTGGGTGGAGATTCTGCTGATTTGTGGAAATCCATGTAATGAGTTCATTCATCAGGTTTGGGATTTGCATCGCATCTGGTGGTTGATGCCTTGCCCCACCAATAATGACTTTTGCATTGCGATAGCGTCCTGCCCAATCTTTCTCTGTTTCTTTAGTGATAATTTGATGCAAGTTTTTGATCAAATGTTCTGAAACCGTATTTTGTTTATCGTGCCCCACCAAGTCGTATAAATATTCAAGAGCTTCTTTGTGATTTGTAGCCTCAAGATGATCTTTAAGAGGTTTGTTTTTTATGGTAATACCCTCGTTAAGTACGAGAAAAGTTTCTCTTTCAGTTAAACTGTTTCCTTCAATTGCGTTTGAGTTATATGTCATTTCAACTTCGAATTTTTCACGAAGTTTTTTGACTGCTGATGGGGGGAGTGGGCGGAGAGAACTAAGCTGCTTTAATTTGTCTTGCAAGCGTTTTTGGATGTCTTTTGGTATTGGCATACAGGTTTGTTAATATGTGATACTTCTATTTTAGAGCTATCACATGTTAAAGTCAAGGTGTTTTGTTTGGCTCGGGAGGTGGGATTCCCCCGCAAGCGGGGATAAACTTCGAATCCGTCCTCTGAATCAGAAACAACCCCTTACCCCCTGAAGGGGGTGCGAGCTTGTTTTTTGGCTCCCCATACTGTTTCTTTTCCGAACTTCGTAAGATATATCAGTCACTTCGGGGTGTGGATTTGACGGTGTTTAGCGAATTCTCAAAAGCCTTAAATATGGCTTAAGCAAGCCAAAAACAAGATCTTGTGTTATTCACATGCTAAAATTCCGTTGGAGAGTATTGGTCTTTCGGTGTTTGAGACCAACGGAATTTTAGCATGTGAATGTGAATTTGTCAAAATCCAGAGAAAAGATGTCAAAAATAGCAATACTTTCGAGATACCGAGTTTGGATGATTTAGAGAGCATAATTAAGGTTCTTGTTGATTTTATTATCTCAAAAAAAAGGGGTAAAAGCAAGGCAGTTAACAGGTTGAAAGTATGCATTTTGCTATGCTTGATTTTTGGGGTTTTTGCTTGTGTCGAGAGGGGATTGTTGAGTTGCAAAAAAGTTAAGGTTCCGCCTTAGTGGGTGGTTCTGGGACGAATGTTTTTTTATGCATGAGATTTGAGCTAGGTGTTGTAATCAGTAATTGAGCTCGATCCCCATTGTGTTTTGTCAGAAGTTTGACAAAAACCCCACTTTGTCATGTAGCCTATATTGCGTGCAAGTATCCTGTAGTTATGCAGGTTAGGTTGTTTTGTTGGATATGAGGGCTTAGAATATACCCGACACCCATTTCATACGCAGATTCTCAATTTGAGGAATTCTTACGTCGTTCAGTTATTAGGCGGGGCTATCGTCTTGCCACTGAACGCTCGTAAGAGTCTGTGAAGTGGGTGTCCAAGTTCGGTAGCCCCACTTTTATGACTCTTGCATGTGGAATTGATTTAGGATTAAGACCGAAAACGGCACTCGCTTTTGTCCGTTATGAGCAAGGTAAATTTGTTGCAGATGGTGAAATCCAGAAAGGGCTAACTGATGAAGCTATAGAGCGGCTTATAGAGTCACGTCGGCCAGATATTGTGGCTATTGATGCTCCATTATCAGCAAGAATGGAAGAAATTAGGCCAGCAGAAAAAGAGCTAAGAGTAATGCTTAAGGATTACTCAGATGTATTTTATGTGGCTGGAACTATTGGATCACCGTTTGGCCTATTGTTGTTCCCTATTACGTATAGGGGCATGTATCTCAGGGATCGATTGCAGGGGATAACGGAGCTTGTGGAGACACATCCTTTGATTGATTTTTTGTTTCTGGATGGTGACCCAGCGAATGCAGAGGTGTTGAGATGCAGAAAGTCTAACAATGCAATTCAGTACGAGATTTTGAGGCGATATGTTCAAGAATTGCCGGATGATTTAGATGATGATGAGCTTGATGCGGTGATGTGTGCCTTTATTGCGTGTGTTCGTGCGAGTGGGGAGAGTGATTTTCAGATTACAGAATTGTCGAAGTTATATGATACGGATCCGGCTTTTATAATCTTTTCGTTGACTAGCTAATTTGTGGTTGTGTGAGTTGATGTTTTGGTCGTTTTAGCCTATTGTAAGGCTATGCTTGAAAAAATCTTAAAATGGTCAGAAGGTCGTCCTTTGTGGCAGCAGGATGCACTTAGAAGGTTATGGTCAAATACGGTTTTAAATTCGAAGGATGAGGAAGAGATATTTTGTTTGTTGAAGGAGGAGGATGGGTTGTTGTCGCAAGATGAAGAAGTGTCTGATAAAGCAATCCCCTTGGCTGCGACACATATGTCTGTGGGTGGCTCTACTGGTGATGATGTTGTTTTATGTGGCATGTATGGTTTAGAGCGTGTCAATGCTATCACTCCTGATGGCGTGCTTTCTTTTGGTCAAAATGGACTGACTGTTATCTATGGTGACAATGCAAGCGGTAAATCTGGTTATGGTAGAGTTTTGAAAAGTGCTTGTAGAGCTAGAGGTGAACAATCACGTATTTTACCTGATGTTTTTTCTGATCATGACTCAGATTTAAATGCAACAGCACATTTTGTTGTGTCGGTTAATGGAGGAAAAGAATCCTCTGTTGTTTGGGAAGATGGTGTATCATCACCTATAGAACTTGCTAGTTTAGAAGTTTTTGATTCGCATGTTGCACGTGTTCATATTGAAGACGAGAAAATATCTTATATGCCCTATGGATTAGATATTTTTGGTAAGTTAGCTGCTATTTGTACGAGTTTTCAAGCGCGTCTAAAGGGTGAACTTTCTGGTGAAGTTGAGGATTTTATACCAGCTTCTTTACTTGAGCTTCGTGAGGAATCTACTCCGGTAGGTGTATTTCTTGATTGTTTGTTGCAGGTGAATGATAATCTCCACAAATCAGATTTGAGTGTATTACAGTCTGCGTTTGATCTCTTGAAAAAAATGTCTACTTCTGAAGAAGCTGAATTTGTTTATTTAGAAGATTATTTTACTTCTGATCCCCAGAAAGAGATCGATAATCTTGTAAAGGCTGTAGAAAGTATTGATGTATGTATTTCTGCTGTTGCAGATGTAGATGGGTTGCTTTCGAGGGAAAAGTTCAAAGTATGTCAAAAAGCTTTTGATGATGCTAAAGCTGCTAGAAAAGTAGCTGAAATTGCGTCTAAAGATGCTTTTAAAGATGACCCATTGCCTGATGTTGGTGGTGATGTGTGGAGGAAATTGTTTGATGCTGCTAGAGAGTATTCTTTGCAGGTATATCCAGGAAAGAAATTCCCTGTTGTGGATGGGCATTGTCCATTGTGTCAGCAAGAACTTCAAGTTGAAGATGGTGCTGATAGGATGAAGCGCTTTTATAAGTTTATTGAAGATGATGTTTCCAAGAAGGCGGATTTGGCTAAAGTTGAATATGTCAAATTTCTTAGTATAAAGGGTGAGATTGAGAAAAGTGTTGATGAATTGGCTAGTGCAGTTGATATTGTTGAGAGCCATTCGTTATGGTTGTTTGATATTCTTTCTAAGTATTTGTGTTTTGTACGTAGTGTATTGGGTCGGTTTAATAATGTTTATTTGAAGGGATCTTGGGTGCATATGAAGTCAATTGATGAAGCATATTGTGTTTCGCCTATATTTGCGCTTAAAGAGTTGCGATCTTATTTAGAGAGGTCGATTTTGAAATTAAAGTCTGGGCTGAATCCTGTTGAAAGGCATAAAATGATGATGCGTTACAATAAATTGAAACAGAAAAGACGGTTTATTTCTGATGTAGAGAATGTAGAACGTTGCATGCAGATGATTTCTAAGAAGCTTGATTTGAAAAAATGTATTTCAAATTTGAATCCTAGAGGGATCACTGAGTTTTCTAGAAAAATATCAGAGGAGCTTGTAGATAAAGCTCTAAGTGAGCATCTTAGCTCTGAGTTAGCTCAATTGGGTGCGGGTGAAATCCATGTTGTTCTGGATGGGAATGTAAAAAAAGGAGAATGGCATCATAAACTTATTATAGGTGCAGATGATATTGGTGGTACAGCGATAACTGTCTTGAGTGAAGGAGAACAGCGTATTGTTGCATTGGCTTCTTTTATGGCGGAATTATCAATGACAGAATCTTTGTGTGGGCTTGTTTTTGATGATCCCGTTTGTTCCTTGGATCACCATTGGCGTATATCAGTTGCAAAAAGGCTTGTTAGGGAAGCTCGTAAAAGGCAAGTCATTATTTTTACACATGATATTGCTTTCTTTTCTGAGTTAGAGAAAGCGGTGGTGGATAGCAAGATGGAATCTGTTGCTAAGTCAGATCCTTCACTTGAGGTCCCGTTCTGTAGTCGTTTGGTACAGAAGAAAGTTGGTGTTTCCGGCTATTGTGATGATGAACAGTTGCCTTGGCAATTAAAATCTGCTCGTGCTAGATGTGGAATTTTAAAGAATGAATTGGTTGTTATTCGGAAGATGTACGAGAAAGGAGATGATGACGAACTTTATAAATCAAAAGTCGCGCATTTTTATCATGATTTAAGAGATACTTGGGAACGAGCAGTAGAAATGGATTTGCTGTGTGGTGTGGTACAGAGGTTTTCCACTGATGTTAAAACTAAAAAGTTAGACATGGTGTCTGTTGAGAATTCTGATAATGCAAAGATAGATCGGGGGATGACACGATGTTCTGCAAGGTCTCATGATGTTCCAATTCTTGCTGATATTTCTTCCATAGAGCCTGATGTTATTGAGGTGGATTGGGCTGAACTAGAAGCATTCTTGAGCGATTTGAAGGCTCGAAGAAAGGTGACAGAGGGAGATAGAAGTTTGGACCCTGTTTCGCCAAAAATTTTGGATATGAAGAGTTTTATTAAGCAAGAAAGGAGAGGTGGTGCTTTTAAGAAAAGTGTCTCTAGTGGAACAGAAGAGTGTTTGCCTGAAGAATTTGAGCAGGTGGCTGAAGGTTGATGTCAGAATTCAGTGTTTGTTTCCTAGCATGAAATCGGTTGAGGTGTATTAGGTCTATATTGCTCGATATATCTTAGTGGCCTTTCGTGGTATTTTCCTTGTGTTTTCTTGCTCCAGAGGTGTTAGTGGTCCATTTTTTATCTTTTCGTGCAAAGGAAGTAAAAGGAAACAGTTTTTCTTGGTTTTGCTCCCGTTGGAATTTATGTTTCTTTCTGTTAGAATTTGATCAACTAAAACCTTTTAAATGTCTCAATCAGAAGCCGATACACGTGCGAAATTTGTTGATAAAGCTTTAGAATTTGCTGGATGGGATGAGGATTTTGTGATTCGAGAACACTATTTTACAGATGGACGCAAGATCCCTGGTGGCAAACGTGGGGAGAGGAATTGGGCTGACTATCTTCTTAGATATAACAATTTGAATTTGGCTGTTGTTGAGGCTAAGCGAATTGGGAAGGAGGCTACGGATGGGCTCCAACAGGTTATTGATTATGCGCAAAAGTTAAAAGTTAGGTTCGCGTATGCAACAAATGGGAAAGATCTTTATGAGTTTGATCTTGAGAGTGGGAAAGGTAAGTATGTTGAGAATTTCCCTACGCCTGATAAACTGTATAAAAAGACATTTGAAGAGAGGAATGAGATAAGGGAACGCTTATTGAGCGAATCCTTCCATGTAGTTGGGAATTTCAAGCCGCGTTACTATCAGGAGATTGCTGTAAACAAGATGATTGAGGCTATTGCTGATGATCGAAAACGTATTTTGCTTACTTTAGCTACTGGTACTGGTAAAACCGTGATTGCTTTCCAGGTGGTTCATAAACTTTTTCAAGCGCGCTGGAATTTGGATGGAGCAGATAGAAGACCTAGGGTTTTGATTCTAGCTGACAGGAATATACTTGCAGATCAGGCGATCAATACATTCAATGATCCTTACGAGAAAGACATTATAAAAATTAACGGTGAAGAAATTCGTAGTCGTGGAGGAAAAGTTCCAACAAACGCTCATATTTTCTTTGCGATTTACCAAGCCATTGCTGAACGTGAGAACATTGGTGGTTACTACAAAGAGTATCCAAAAGACTTCTTTGATCTGGTGATCATTGATGAGTGTCATCGTGGTAGTGCTAATGAGCAGGGTTCATGGAGAGCAATTTTGGATCATTTTGATACTGCTGTTCATCTCGGTCTTACGGCAACTCCAAAGAGAAGTGATAACATAGATACATACAAGTACTTTGGTAAGCCTGTGTATGAATACTCGCTGAAGGAAGGAATTAATGATGGGTTTTTGAGTCCGTACAAAGTGAAAAGGATTCGTACTAACATTGATGAGTATGTCCCTACGGATGATGATGAGATTGTGCAAGGGGAGCTTGATAAAGACCTGTATGAGATGGGTGATTTCAATAAATCTATTGTGATCCCTGAAAGAGAGGCTCTAATTGCAAGTGCACTTCTCGATAACATTAGGCCTTTTGATAAGACGATTGTTTTTTGTGTGGACCAAAATCATGCGCGCATAATGCGTGATGCCATTAATATGGTGAAAAATGTTCAAGATCCAAATTACTGTGTTCGTGTAACTAGCAATGAAGGTATTTTGGGGCGTCAATTGCTAGAAAGATTTCAAGATAACGACAAAGACATCCCTGCTATTCTTACATCCTCACAAATGCTGACAACAGGTGTGGATGCTAGAAATGTAAGGAACATTGTTTTGGTGAGGACTGTTAATTCTATGGTTGAGTTTAAGCAGATTGTTGGACGTGGCACACGTGTTTATGATGGCAAAGACTTTTTTACGATTATTGATTTTACTGGTGCAACTAATAAGTTTTATGATGATGATTGGGACGGCACTCCAGAGGAAGCAGAAGAGTATAGTTTGACAGTTGAAGAGTTGAAGGATGTTCAGAAAGAACAGCAAGAGAAGCCTAAAATGGAGAATAGTGATGATTATGAAGATGGAGATGCAAGTTCTTTCGAGGAAGAGGAGGAAAGAAAGGGTAAAACAATTATAAAGCTTTCTTCTGGTAGGCAGTTGAAAGTCATAGATGTTGAAACTCGTTATATAGATGATACTGGTAAGCCTCTTTCTGCGGATGAATTTTTGGAAAAGTTGATTGGCGTACTGCCGAATTTTTTTGCTGATGAAAAGCAATTGCGTGAACTTTGGTCTCAACCAGAAACACGAGAAGAGTTACTTCAAGAACTTGGACAGATTGGGTTTGATGAGGAGCAGTTAAAGACATTACAACAAATGTTTGATGCCGAGGATTCAGATATTTTTGACGTTTTGGCTTTTCTTTCTTTTGAGCTGAAGATGCGTACGCGTCATGATAGAGCTGAAGATGCTAGGTCTGATAAAGTTATGGAAGAATGTGGCGAGGATAAAGCAAAACAATTCTTGCAGTTTGTTGTTGAGAGGTATGAAAAAGATGGTGTTGATGAGCTAAGAAGGGATCGATTAGGAGAGCTAATTAAACTTTGTAAGCTGGGTACGGTTTCTGATGCTTCTAAAGTGTTTGGAGGGGCAGATGAGTTGTTAGATGCTTACTACAAAGTTCAGAAATCACTTTATAAAAAATAAACTCCATGCAATCTAAAATTAACCGTATTACAGATATCCTTCGTCGTGATGATGGGATCAGTGGTGCTATGCATTACACAGAGCAGATCAGTTGGGTGTTGTTTCTGAAGTTTCTGAATGACTACGAAGAGAACAAGGCTAAAGAAGTAAAATTGGAAGGGCAAGAATACAAATTTGTGATTGATGAAGAACATAGATGGGATTCATGGGCTTGTCCTAAGGATGATTCTGGCAAAATTGATTTGAAGGGTGCTAGGACTGGAGATGATTTGTTGCGGTATGTGAATCAGGAGCTTTTTCCATATTTGAAGAAATTTAAAGACGTTACGCAAGACCCAAAATCTATCAAATACAAGATAGGTGCTATTTTTGAGTATTTGGAGAACAGAATTGCTAGTGGTCATACTTTGAGGGAGGTTTTGGATATCATTGATGTTCTTGATTTCCAGAGCAAGGAAGATCTTTTTGAGCTGTCTCACATTTATGAAACCCTTTTGCAGGGTATGGGTAATGATGGAGGTAATGCTGGCGAATTTTATACTCCACGTTCTGTCATTAGAGCCATGGTTGAGGCAGTCGATCCTAAAGTAGGGCAGACTGTTTATGATGGGGCTTTGGGAAGTGGAGGCTTTTTGATACAGGCATTTGATCACATGAAGGAACAGCCTGATCTTTCTACAAAGGATTGGGCATTTTTACAGAGTGAAACGTTCTTTGGGAATGAGAAAACACCGCTTGCTTACGTGATGGGTGTGATGAATATGATTCTTCATGGGATTGAAAGTCCAAATGTATATAAGCGCAATACATT
>JAHIUS010000047.1 GCA_018816885.1 Patescibacteria group bacterium
AAGATTTACCGCTTGTCCTTTCTTTAATTTTTTCAGTACATCCACAGAGATTTCAGCTACCTCTTCCATGCTATCCTTAGCATCAAGAATTTTCCTCATCTTGCGGTTTTTAGGTTGGATAAGTTTAGTGTATTTCTCAAGCAGAGAATCTTTTTCTTCTTTAGTTAAAGGCGCATTGGCGATTAATTTGCCAAGTCTGCTGTTGTTTTTTGTGGAAATAGTGGTTTTCCCTTTCACGGTTCGTTGATCTTCTTTGATTATGTCTTTTATTCCTGCTTGTAACTCGGGTTTGCTTGCAAAACAAGAATGCATAAAAAGTTCGCTGACAAAAGCTCCCTCAAACTGTTCATAGCCTTCGTATTTAGCAGATAATAATTCATCATAATTTTCAGTATATTCCTTTGTTTTATCCTCTATTGACTGCACAGCGCCTTGTACTTTTTCAGCCTTATCAAACTTGTTAGGATCTTTTTTTAGCATGCTGCGCCTACGCAGAGCTCCCATCCCGAAGGTGCCAAGCTGACCGGAGGAATACATTGCTTCAACGGTTTCGCGATGTTTTTCAGCTAACCGTTGTTTTTCTGTTATATATCGATCTAAAGTTTGACGCGTGCGGGCAAGCTGAACATATTTTTCATTTGCAAATTTAGCGGCCTCGGGCGTTTTGCGCCATTTAGCGACTTTACCATTTCGTACAATCTTTTTAATTTTCTCTTTAGAACTATTCCCGGTCATGCCTAAAGCTTTAACAGCCTTGTCTTCATGGAATTTATGGACAGCGCTATCAATTCTTGCTGAACTTGTGACTTTAAAGCCTGCCAAATTTTTCATAAAAGATCCTTCCATCTTCTCAAGGTCCTTCAAGTGTTCACGGCCAGCTTCAGAAACAGATTTCTCAGCTTCTTTGACATTTGTGATGGTTTTAACTTCCAACTTATCAGTAGAGTCGTTTTCAAAAGTTTCTACAGAGCTTCTTCTTTCATCATCACTAGCGTCCACCCACACAAACCTGCGGTTGTCGAATTCTTCCAAGTGTTTAATAAACATATTTTTGTTTTTAAATCCAATAATTATAGCAAAAATCGCCCCGGAAGTCCAGAGCTAGAATAGTCCCAAGTCTCAAGTACCCAGTACCAAGTTAACAGTATGCCAATATAAAAAAGCGTTTCCCCGCCAAGGCGGGACAAGCCCGAAGGGAAACACCACCTACTGGGTACTTGGTACTTGGTACTCCTTACTCATTACTAATCATCAAACACCGCACCAAGCCTCCTGAAGATCTCCCTCTCCACAAACTCTTTGTCACGGCCGTACTTCAAACGCGAAAGCTGTTTGATCGCTTCGCCAACTTCGATGTCGCCCTCCTCAAGATAAGGGTTGATAGGTGTGATCGAAAAGGGTTTACTTGGCTGTGTGTCGATAGAAAGCTTCATAACAGCCTTATATTTATCAATGTTAATTAGATCTTGATCTGAGAATACCGGGGCCATCTCTTTTCCCATGAATTCAGCGTCCTGAGCACCGATTTTATAACTCATAATCGTTCCGACATTACCGAATACCGCATCCTTCAAGCTGACTTGCCTGGAGCCTTTCTTGGCGGCACTACCTTCAAGCTGTCCCAGGTATTGGTGAGCCATATTCAGACTCAGGCGATATTTACGAGCTTCAGACAAAATCGATTCAATACTGTCCGTAACATAGTTTTGGAACTCATCTATATAAAGGAAGAAATCTTGTCTCTCTTCTTTCGACTGTTTCTGTCTGCGCATAGCCGCCATCTGTATTTTGGCCACGATCAGCATACCCAGAAGCTTCGAATTAAGGTCTCCGGTTTCACCTTTTGATAAATTCATAAGAAGAATCTTATTCGAATTCATCGCCTCGCTAAAATTAAAAGCCGACTTGGATTGACCGATAATATTTCTCATCATCCCGTTCGTAACAAAAGCACCGAATTTCGCGGCAAAGTACGGGATCATTTCCTGCTTTTCACGCGCACCGGTCTTGGCCATCTGATGCTCCCAGAACGAACGCACAATAGGGTTTTTTACATGCTCAACTTTCAGCTTCTGGTAAGAATCATCGGTAAACAAACGAACGATATCGGTAAGAGAACCGCCTTCGGGATCGGCCATCAAAGTCAAACAACCGTTACGGAAGTAATCCTGGATACGCGGCCCGAAAATTTCCTCATCAAAAAGCTTAATCATAATATTCATCGCTTCAAGAGCGATATAATCCTTCTCCTCATCGGTATCACCCTCAAGAATATTAATCCCGATAGGTCTGTCCATATCCCCCGGGTTGAAGTAAATCACATCATCCGCTCTCTCTCTCGGGATAAAAGGCAGAATATCCTCAACAAGCTGTCCGTGAGGGTCAATTACGCAAAGCCCATGCCCATCGCGCAAATCCTGCCTGATCATAACTTGCAGAGTGGAAGATTTACCGGTACCCGTTTGTCCGATTATATAGAAGTGACGGAATCGATCCTCTCTTTTAATATAAACAGGGGTCTTAACTCCTCTATACACATTATGTCCAAGCAGAAGCCCGTCTTCCGGCAGATTATGCGGTGGCGGGGCTATTTTGTAGTCTTGCCAGTTAATCGCGGGAGACATGTTGTATTTGGCGTCAGGGAGGTGGTAGAGGCTCATTATTTCTTCCGCGCTGAGTATGGGTTTTCTGTGGAAAAGTCTTTGAGTCCAGTTTCTTCTCATTCTTCTGTAAATAAAATTCTTGGCCAAAGCGGCATTGAAATGATACCTGGTACGAGCAAATCCGTTGGTGTCTGGTGAATAGAACTGAGAAAACCCTCCGGCAAGGGTTATATGAAGTCCTTTAGCTTCAGTTATGGTCGGCGCCGTTGTGACGATCCTTACAATCGTTTCGTAACCTATCTGAGTATTTTTTTCTTCAATAGCCTTCACTTTCTCATCCGTTAGAGGAGTGGTGCGGCCTCCAGATTGGTCGGGCTTAGTGCCGAGATATTCATCGGCGGGACCACGGAACATGAAGTTGATCATCGCTCCAATCCATGAGAATGGGTTTAACTTTGTCAAAAATCCGGCAGACTTATCCTCCATAACCTCTTTCGCGATTTTGCGGCCTCTTTTCTGCCAACCGTCTTTCGCCGGTCTTATCATGATTTGGATAGCGGCAGACTCGTCTTTTTCAATTTTGGACAAAATATTCGTCATATTATTAAGAGGGTCGGCGGTCATTCGTTGATAAGTTCTGATAGGGTAGCAAGGACTGTCTGCAAGTTTCATATAGCAACCCGACACCTTATTCCCTTTTTTAAAAATATTATAATCTTCAACTCGTTCAACAAATGAGTCGGGATAAAAGGAAGTCAGCTGTTTCTCAACATAATTGGCAAGTTTTGCCGGGACAACACAATAAAAATCTATAAGTTCGTCACGAACCGCATACTCAAAAGACAAAAAGTCCTGCCCGATGAAGTAATCGATCACCTTGGAGTTATACATGCCGTATAAAGCCTCAAAAAATTGCTTCATAATCGCAGATACTTCCTTGAAATCCTTCCCACTCGAGAACTGGTCTCTTTCTTTTTCGCGGTCTTCTTTTGACTCTTTTTTAGGGGTTCTTATTAAAAGAAAAACCATATTCAGCGATCTTCCGGTATTAAACCGCCATCTCATCAAGGCGACAGATGCAAAGAACATTGCGACTGCTCCAATCAAAGCCAGGATTGCTATTAAATATGGGTTCATAGGTTCAGTTATTTCCTAAAATTATAACACAAAATTATTCTTTTGACAAAGATATGTGTAGCTCGGCGATCTGGTCTTTCGGCAGCTCGCTCGGTGCACCTGTGAGCAGATCTTTTGATTTTTGATCTTTAGGGAAAGCAATAACTTCGCGGATATTCGGCTCATCAAGAAGAAGCATAATAAACCTGTCCAGCCCCCAGGCAATGCCTCCATGCGGGGGAGCGCCGTACGAGAAAGCCTCGAGCAAGTGACCGAATCTTTCTTTAGCATCCTCTTTCGATATTTTTAAAGCATCAAAAACCTTACTTTGCACATCGGGATTGTGGATTCTAATGCTTCCTCCTCCGATTTCAACGCCGTTCATGGCCAGGTCATAAGCTTTCGCCTTAACTTTCTCAGGTTCTTTCTCCAACAGATCAAGGTCATCATCTTTTGGTGCCGTAAAAGGATGATGAGAAGAGGTGAGTTTTCCCTCTTCCTCGCTCCATTCGAATAAAGGGAAGTCAACAATCCAAGCAAGAGCAATTTTGTTATTGTCGATTAGACCTTGTTTCTCAGCGACCTTAGCTCTGGCAGCTCCGAGAACAGTGCAAGCTGTCTCGAATTTATCCGCGGCAAAGAAAATCAGATCTCCTTCTTCAACCTCAGTCCGGTCCTTGATATCGGAAAGCTCTTTTTCGGATAAAAACTTAACAATCGGCCCTTTAATCTCTCCGTCTTTGAGTGAAATCCAAGCCAGTCCTTTCGCACCATGTTGTTTGGCCAAATCTTCAAAAGAATCCACCTCGCTCCGAGGCATTTCAGCTCCGTCCGGAATGCGCAAAGCTTTCACAACTCCTCCCGATGCAACAGTCCCGGAAAAAACCTTAAATTCACTACCGGAAACAATGTCTGAGACATCGGAAAGATGCAGCTCATAACGAATATCGGGTTTATCACTGCCGTAAGTGCTCATTGCATCGTGCCAAGTCAGCTTCGCAAAAGGTTTGGTCACCAGTTCTTTGTCGGGGGTAATTTCTTGAATAACTTTCGTGACAAGTTTTTCATTCAAATTCATAATATCCTCCTCGGAAACAAAAGACATCTCCATATCCAACTGAGTGAACTCGGGCTGGCGATCACCTCTCTGATCCTCATCTCGGAAACACCTCGCAATCTGGAAATATTTGTCGATACCGGCCACCATAAGAAGCTGCTTCAATTGCTGTGGCGACTGTGGCAAAACAAAAAACTTCCCCGGATAATTGCGGGAAGGAACAACATATTCGCGACTGCCCTCCGGAGTACCTTTAATCATCACGGGAGTTTCAACCTCAAGAAAACCTTCCTCGTCCATCAAGTCGCGGATCATTTTAATAAGCTTATGGCGAACAATAAGGTTCCTTTTCATCCTATCGCGCCGCAAATCCAAATACCGATATTTTAACCTCAAATCCTCCGAGACAGGCTTGTCACTGTCAATCTCGAACGGGGGAGTCTTGGCCCTGGAAAGAATCTCAATCCCGCCACCCAAAATCTCGATCGCTCCTGTATTCATATTGGAATTCTCCTGATCTGCAGGCCTAATCCTAACCAATCCTTCAATTTTAAGTACGAACTCGGGCCTAATGTCGTCAGCAATAGTATGCGAATCCTTGTCGTTCGAAGGATCAAATACCACTTGAGTAATTCCGTATCTATCTCGTAAATCTATAAAAATCAGCCCCCCATGATCTCTTCTGCGATTAACCCACCCGGACAAGGTTACTTTTTTTCCTTTCTGCTCTGCGGTTAGCTCCCCGCAAGTGTGTGTCCGGTACATTTTTATTTTTGGTTAAAATGGATCACGAGTATTTTTACATGATAGGGAGTAAAACACAAATAAAATCTTACCTGTTATACTAAGCGGCTCCGGGGGGACTTTCTGTAGATGGGTCGATATAATCATTAACTTTTGGATAAAACGCTATAGATCCATCAGGACGTAACTCCAAAATTGCTCGGGTAGATTCCCATTTACCTCCTGAATTTCGCAGCCAATTTCGAAGATTTTCAGCGAATTTTTGATTCCATTCTCCGGAAATCAATGTGCCATCAAGGCCAAGAGGATCTTCATCTATATATTTTTCTCTTCGTAAATACTGGGCAAGTAGAAAAGCAAGACCGGAAGCTAATCCGTCAGGAGTTACGACGAACGCTCCATTTTGACACTCAACATGAAATGTCATAAGTGAAGCAAGAGACCATGCCAATTTGGTGCGTATAAACTCTCGAGCACCTTCCGGGGAAAATGGCTTGAGAATAGAAGATGTACCATCAATACGCCTTTCTTGCCCGAAAATCATCAAAAGTCTGTCGCGAATCCCCTGAATCCCTTTGCCCGGGATTGCAAGCTCTCGGATCAACTCATCCGAAGCTTTAAAGTCAAAAGTAGGATCGGGAACCAGCCCAAGTCGAGGAGATGTTCCTATGATTTTTTCTCGCATAGTCATTTTAAGTTAACCCCTCAATTTCTTCCTTCAGCTCCTCGCTAATCTCAACCTCAAACGGCACCTTGATCCTCTTAATCTCGGAACCGTTCTTAATATGAATTTCAACCTTACTGCCATCTCCTTCATGTTGAGTAAGAAGAGCCTTTAATTCCGTGAGATTCCCAATCTTCGCCTCTTCCATTTCTATAATAAAAATTCCATCTGTTGCAGACTCATCCAAATCAATGTCCTCAATCTCCTCTGCTTCTTCATCCACTTGAGACTCAATCTCAATCTTTTTCGCCTGCCTGGATACTTTTTCATCAGGATTAAAAATCCCCTGCTCCTTTGCATTCTTAACCATCGCATCAAGGGAAACCTTCTTGGCTTCCTCGCAGGCAAACTGAAGCTCTCCTCGGCGGAGATCAATTCTGCCGTCCATCGAAACAATTTCATCTTCACAAAAAACATGATGATACTTTTGGAAAGATTTAGGAAAAACAATACAATCAACTCTTCCTGTAGGGTCTTCCAGCACAAAAGTCGCCATATAAGTTCCACTCTTTGTCATAATTTTCTTGAGATTCGTTATAATTCCGGCCATTTTGTTCCTTTTACCAACATCTCTCTTTGTAATTTTCCCGATCAAAAGAGCTTTTTTACCCAAATATTTGGAAAGCCCCTGTAAAGGATGTCCGGAGACATAAAGTCCCAAATACTGCTTCTCCCAAAGAAGCCGCTGATAATCGGAAGCCGGAGAAGCCTTCTTGAGCTTCAAGGAAGACTCAATATTGCCTCCGAACATATCGATTTGACCTTCAACCTTCTCGACTTGAGCGCTTTTGGCAAAAAGGGTAATATCCAAAGCACCATCTCCAATCTGTTGTCTCTCTCCCAAGCAGTCCAGGGCTCCCGAGTAAGCAAGAGCATCGAGAACCTTTTTATTAAGCAATTTAACAGGGACTCTTTCAGCAAAATCCTCAATAGACTTAAAAGGTTTATCCCGAACAGCGGTAATCTCCTCAACGGCGTTTTCACCAATACCTTTGATCGCACAAAGGCCGAACCTGATAGTAGCGTCATCCACAACCGTAAAATTCGCCCTCGATTCATTAATATCGGGCGGCAAAACCTTAATTCCCATCTCCTCACACTCATTAATCTCAATCACAACACGATCTGTATCTCCGGAATCACTGGAAAGCAAAGCCGTCATGAAAGCGGCAGGATAGTGAGCCTTCATGTAAGCTGTCTGGTATGCAATCATGGAGTAGCAGGCCGAATGAGACTTATTAAATCCGTACCCCGCAAAAGGTTCGATAACCTTCTCGAAAACATCTTTGGCAAGTTTATCGCTGTGTTTATTCTTTTTGGCCCCAGCCATAAACCTATGCCTCTGTTTTTCAACGATTTCCGGGTCTTTTTTTGCGATTCCCTTGAGAAGAAGATAAGCCTCACCAAGCTCCAGCCCGGCAAAAACCTGAGCAAGCTTCATAACCTGCTCCTGGAAGACGGCAACACCGTAAGTTTCCCTCAAAATAGGTTCAAGAGATTCATGAAGATATTTAACCTTCTTTGAATTGTGTTTACCCTTGATATAGTCGGGGATCCATTCCATCGGTCCCGGTCTATAGAGAGCGTTCATCGCGATAAGATCAGCAAGTTCTGTTGGTATGAGTTCTTTTAAATATCTTTTCATTCCCCCCGATTCAAACTGAAATACTCCTGTTGTACGCCCTTCAGCCATCAATTTAAAAGTATCTTCATCATCAAGTGATATCTTTTGAATATCAATTTTTTCTCCCGTCATACGCTTAACTATTCCTAGTGCGGTTTGTAGAATCGTGAGATTTTTCAGCCCCAAAAAATCCATCTTCAAAAGTCCGAGATCCGCAAGAGGCTTCATCGAATATTGAGTAACAACACCTTCTTTGGCACCTGTCGGATTTTGCAGAGGAGTGTATTCGGTTAAAGGTTCGTCGGCGATCACAACAGCACACGCATGAGTTCCCGCATGCCTGATAGTTCCTTCAACCTTTATTGCCATATCGAGAAGTTTCCGGGAAGCATCCTCTTCTTGGTAAGCCTTCTTGAGCTGTGGGTCGTTTTCAACAGACTGTTTAAGAGGAGTATGTTTGCCCAAAACAGGAGGAGGAACCATTTTTGAAATCCTGTCGACATCACTGTAAGAATGCCCAAGAGCTCGCCCCACATCTCGAATGGCCGCCTTGGCCGCCATAGTTCCAAAAGTGATAATTTGAGCCACATTGTCCTCGCCGTATTTATCAACAACATAAGAAAGAACCTCATCCCTCCTGTTGTCCGCAAAATCTATATCGATATCCGGCATTGATACACGCGCCGGATTCAAAAATCGCTCAAAAAGGAGGCCGTATTGCAGAGGATCTAATTCCGTAATACCCAAATTGTAAGAAATAATCGATCCGGCCGCAGATCCGCGTCCCGGACCAACGACAATACCATTATCTTTCGCATACTTAACAAAGTCCCACACAATCAAAAAATAAGTGGAAAACCCAAGTTTACTGATTATGCCAAGTTCATACTCAAGCCTTTCTTTAGCTTCCTTAGAAGGGGACGACCCATATCTTTCTTTCAATCCTTCCTCGCAAAGCACTCTCAAATATTCATCAGGATTCTCGTTTTTTGGAGTTTTGAATGAAGGAATTTTATTTTCTCCAAAAGAAAGCTCCACATTACATTGATCCGCAATCGCGACGGTGTTCTTCATGCAATCCTCAGATATTTTATCAAAATATTTAGCCATCCTCTTAGGATCCCGAATCGAGAAATCGCCCTCATACCGCATCCGATCCTCATCATAAATGGTTTTCTGAAGCTGAACGCAAAGCAGAACATCATGAGCATCGGCATCGGAAGAACGCGCATAATGACAGTCGTTGGTGGCAACCATAGGAGCACCAGTTTCCTTCGAGAGTTTGGGCATTTGATCATTAACCATCAGCCACTCCTCAATCTCGGGATGGTGCTGCAACTCCAGGAAAAAAGAGTCTTTCCCAAAAAGTTTCTGGTATTTAGTGGTCAGCTCGCGTGCCTTCATATAATTGCCTCCAAGTAGAGCTTTGGGGATATCGCCGCTCAAACAAGCGCTGAGCCCGATAAGACCTTCTCCGTACTGCTCCAAAAGTTCAAAATCTATCCTCGGTTTGTAATAAAAACCCTCAAGATTCGCAAGAGTAGTCAATTTCATCAGATTCTTATAACCCTTCTCGTTTTTGGCCAAAAGAACGAGGTGACTATACTTGTCATTTGCATCCTTGATTTCCCGATCACCTGTGATATAAGCCTCGCAACCGATAATAGGTTTTATGCCGGCCTTCTTGAATTTCTGATAAAACTCGATAGCCCCATACATAACTCCATGGTCTGTAATCGCCATAGCGGGCATAGAGAACTCCTTGCAGACTTCGATGCACTCTTCCACCTTCGTAAGCCCATCCAGAAGACTGTAATGGGTATGATTGTGCAGATGAACAAAACTCATTGGCCGGGGAGGTAGGGTATTTGTGTAAGGAAAAATACATTATCCGTCAGCCATAAGCAATACGCTGTAGGCTAAGCCAATCACTGATAAGTGCTCAGGTTTTCGCTAAGCCACGCATCCACCCATCCGAATATTTCCCCGACAAAAGGGATGTTAGCTAAAACATTCCCGATAATATAGGCCACCAAGGTTAAAAAAGCGGTAGCTCCTATAATGAACCCAAGTCCTCGCATAGTCCCGGCAAAGAAATTTGTAAAAAAGATTTTTCTCGGAGAAGATACATATTTTATGAATTCGGTCATGGTCTCAAACTCCCCGATGTTGAACTCAATATTAACCGGTCGAGTTTTGGATTCCAGGGTCGGTTTCTTTTTAGGCATGTTTATTTTTGTTAACTTTTAACTGAAAAATATCATTTTGTTGACTAAAACGCAATTTCCGCTAATAATACTCCCGCATTTTTTGAAAAACTAGCCGCGGTGGTGGAATTGGTAGACACGCTGGTCTTAGGAACCAGTGGGGTTAAACCCGTGAGAGTTCGAGTCTCTCCCGCGGCACCAGATAAGGGCGAGTTTTGCGTTCCGCAGCGTTAGGAAGGCGAGTTCCATCGAGCCTTCTGGGAGCGGAGGGCCATCTTTCCAGACTTCTTTTGCTGTACGGGCATATTTTTGCCACATCAACTAGTTTTACTTCTTTTTTATAGATGGGAAGTATCCATCTTAGCCTTTCTTCCCTGATTGTTTTTGACATAGAGATACTCATGTTACCGAGCCTAATCCAACCCGGCAAAAACCGCCAAATGTCTGTACACATTACCCAAGCCCCTTGACACCCCCCTCTCTTTCATGTATTATCCGCCCCTTCCCAGGAGTAAAAACAATTTTATTTGACAGTTTTACGGGATTGAAATATACTCCACACCCTAAATTTGCAAGAAAGTAAACTTTAATACATAATTTACCACATACCATGGATCACTCAGGCGCAAAAAACGCACTGGAGGAGGTGAACCTCGCAGAAGTACTGGAAGAACTCTTTATGGTACTTACCGATAAGGAAAAAAGTGTGGTGGTGAAAAGATTTTCATTGGACAGTCAACCGAAAAAAACACTCGAAAGCATCGGACAGGAGTTTTCAGTAACAAGAGAAAGAGTCCGTCAAATCGAGAAGATCGCCCTCAGCAAGTTAAGAAGAACAACTCCGAACACCAAGCTGAACCTTGTAAATGAAATAGCAGGAGGCCTGATTAGAAAAAACGGAGGTGTTTTACTGGAAGAAGATGTGATTGGCGGAGTTCTTAATAAGATCGCAAAACCGACAGAGATCGACAGGTATATTATCGTTTTGAGCCTATCCGTAAATGAAGACTTGAGCCTGGGAGACAGCGCTAACAAGTATCACAAATTCTGGCATCTGAAATCTGTATCTTTCTCAGACATAGCAAGGGTTCTCAAAATCGCACATAAAAAACTAAAAGATAAAGAAGATACAATCGCAGAAATGAAACTTGTGCGAGATGTTCAGGCCGATTTGAAAGCTGACGGCTACAACTACAGCGAAGATTTCATGGGAGCCTGCTTCGAAATAGACAAAGGTATGAGGAAAATCGATACAGGATACGGTCTTATGACTTGGAGGCATGTGAACCCTAAAAGCATTCGCGACAAGGGTTATATTGTCCTTAAAAAAGCTTCCAGACCACTTCACTTCATCGAACTTGCCAATAAGATTATCGAAGCCAAATTCGACAAAAAAGTTGTCACAACTCAGGCTGTTCACAACGAACTTATCAGATGTGACAAGTTTGTTTTGGTCGGTAGGGGACTTTACGCTCTTCAGGAGTGGGGATACAGCGAAGGGACGGTTGCAGACATTATCGAGTCGGTTTTGGATAAAAACGGCCCGCTGACCAAAAAGCAAATCATAGACAACGTCCTAAAACAGCGCCAAGTTAAGAAGGGAACCATCTCATTGAATTTACAAAAGAACAAACATTTTGCTAGAGTAGGTCGCGCAACTTATGCGTTGGATCTAACAAAAAAATAAAATGTGCATCTTCTGCAAAATAATTTCAGGGGAAATCCCATCGGAAAAAGTCCACGAGGACAACCTTTGCGTGGCTTTTAAGGATATTCATCCAAAAGCTCCGCTACATCTGTTGGTGGTGCCAAAAGAACATATCCCGAAAGTATCCGATCTTCGCGAAGGAGAGCACGATCATCTGATTGGGCATATGGTGAATATTGCTAATAAACTGGCTACAGATATGGAGGGTTATCGCTTGCAATTCAATGTTGGGGAAAAAGGCGGTCAGGAAGTTTTCCACGTTCATATGCATGTGATGGGGTGGTAGCGACAGGAAGCTCCGCAAGGAGCGATCCAGTCGCCAAAGGGCCCAAATTTAATAAAAATTTAACCTCTATGCCAGAGGTCGAAAACGGGTCAACGGAAAGTTGGTTTTCAAGCTTGATCTACTCCTGTTAGAGGGGTAGTTTTTGAGTATGGAAGATTTGCATAAAAAATTCATAAAACTGGGCCGG
>JAHIUS010000048.1 GCA_018816885.1 Patescibacteria group bacterium
CAGAAGCAATCGAAGCAGATGAATCTTTAAAAAGAACTTTCAAATCTTCCAATAACTGCTTTTTCTTCTCTTTGGTTAAAATCATGTGTCCTTGCTTATTTAATAAAAACACGGCGCTCAAAGACGCCGCGCGCCCTCTAGACTGACAGCTGAGAGCTGACAGCTGAAGGCTGATTTTGTCTCGGCAGGCTTGCCCCGAAGCCTACTGTGGTTCGGGGTTCCCGCCACTAGGCTTCTATGCAATTTATTTCTCTTTTGAGATACCAGCTGTCTTTGACTAGGGTTATATTAGCAATTTTTCATAAATATGTCAACTTTATCTAAGCTGTCATCCCGAGCGATCCCACATTCTGTGGGAAGTCGAGGGATCTAAGTTGCACAAAGTATCAACGGCTCACACGTTGAGGCGTTGAAAAAATACTATACAAATACGTCCCTGCCTGCCGGCAGGCAGGGATCGAAAATATTGTATAGTTTTTTAAACGACAAAGGGCCGGTCGAATCCAACTGGATCCGCCGGCCCCCTAACTCAAGCCCTAGAACATGAGAAACGGGCTCAAGCAACCTCCAGCTACGGCGCAAAGAGCTGCGCAGACGCTGCCGCCGAACACGGTGCCGCCGAGAATCAGTCCGGTGCCGCTGCAGAGCATGATGGCGACGATGTTGCCCAGCACGGGCACACCAGCGCCAAGGAAGCAGCCAATGCAAAACAGTACAACGGCTGCCAGAATCAGATATTCGCGCATGATAGTCTCCTGTACGACTGTGATGGTGCGCCTAGATCGGCGCGATACTTCTTGCACACCTGAAGGTGTGCGTGTTGTTCTTATTCCCCAGAAACTCTCCTTAAGCTTGCCCCTAAAGCAGAATTTTATAGGGAATAAGATCAACTTCTTCCTGTCAATTTACTAACAGAGTACTATACCACAAAACCACCCAAATGTCAAGGTCAGCACCCCCAGATAAAGTGATTTTATATTTATGATTTTTTAAATTGATTAACCGATTAAATCATTGATCCATTTATAATGCGCCTTTGGCGCTCCTTCAACGAAAGATGATTTTTCGCTTCTTGCGTGCGGTTTTTGGGCGGAACAAAAACCTAATCATTACTCTCGAATAATATCAGTGTCGCAAACCTAATGTACGAAAAATCATGCTTTTGAGCGAGCAATGCGCTTTGCGAGTGGAACGCAAAGCTGTATAAAAATAGGAGAACCGCTTCGCAAGTAGGTTCTCTTACCCCTACATAAAAAGCGCGAGCTGCTGCTCGCAAGAATCGAGAAAGAGCCATTTCCGGCTCTTTCTCACCTTAATTCTTTATTCTTTCTTCTGAAAATAGTCCTAGAGAGCTATTTTCACTCCTGATCCCATGCTCGGGCTAAGAGTGACAGAATCTTTTTTGTGGTGTGTCAGGGCTTTTAGTACTACGGCTATATTCTCAGCAATCTTAGCATTCTCCCACGAAACTTTTCCGACATTTATATGCAAATTGCGTCCTGCGTCCATTCTGTATGGAGCAATCTGATCGAGATCCTTGGCTGTTTGTTCAGGATTGTCCGAAACAGTCCCGTCTTTGGGGTTTGGCATTTTGCCCTTTGGCCCCAAGATCTTAGCAACTTGTGCAAGTTTCGGCATCATTTCGCTTGATGCGATCAAAACATCAAAATCACTATAACCTTTCTGAATTTTCTCGATTAGATCAATGCTTACGATTTCAATCTTCTGCTTTTTTCCAGTTCCATGCGGCAACTTTATTGTTCCGCGGATTGCCTCATCCTTTTTCTTGCTCTTTGAAAGTTGAATGTGAAGCGTGAATGTTCCATCGAATTTGGAATACGAAGAATCCTTGACAAGTTTGATTGCTTCATCGATGGGATACTGCTGGTCTTTATCTAGGTCTTTGATCGAGTCCTGATACTTCTTTGATCTTTGGCGCCGCCCAGAGGGCTTTGCCCGGCGGGATTGTTTGCTTGCTTTAACTTTTGTCTTCTTCGATTTGTCAGAAGCTTTCTTCTCCTCGGTTTTATCGACAGGTTTTTCGATTTCGGCAGATTCTGGTTTTGTTTGTTCAGTAACATCTTCTACCATCTTCTCGTCCTCTGCCTTCTGATCGCCAACATCTAACTTTTTCTTTGCCATATAATTTATTGCCTTTCTTTGAGCGAGGTTTTTGTTCCGCCCAAAAACCGCTTTCGCAGTACAAGCCCTATTCGTTATTCAGCCCTGCCCTGAGTGGGTTTGCGGGTGGAATGCAAACCTTCTCCAGCGAGTCGAACGGGTCCTGCTATTAATTTACAGGGTAATGTTTTCTAATTTGTCTTGAGTGATTGATTCTATCAG
>JAHIUS010000049.1 GCA_018816885.1 Patescibacteria group bacterium
GTGATAGAAGTGGTTGCAAGCACTTTGGAAGAAGCCCAGGAAGAGCAAGGAATGGAAATTATAGAAGGAGATAGATTAAAAGAGTTACTTGCAGATACTTTCCCTCCGGAAACAATAGTCGATTTGAACAAGAGCATAATCGATCAAATAAGTCAGAAACCTCTCCCTGAAGAGATAAAAATCGACATATCAGAGATAAAAACCAAGCTGCCTGCAGCGATGAGTGAAGTTATGACATCAGTTACAGATCAACTGGAACCTTGCACGCCGGATCAAGATGCGGCGTTTACGGAAGGAGCGGCAGAAGGAGATATACCGATGTGCATCCCATCCGCAATGTCAAAAGGAGACATGACAGCCTTTCTCGGAATAGAAAATCTCGAAGAAATAACGAATCAACTTCCGGACGACTACATAATCACTCTCGGTGAAAATGCAGAACAGTACGGCACATTGATCCACCTTGTGATATACCAAAACAAAGTGTTCAAAAACATGATAATAGGTCTGTGCATAGCGTTCATAGCCGTAATCGCACTTGTTATATGGAGGCCGCTCGGAAGCGCCCTGAAATGGTCCGGTGCGGCATTATTGATCAGTGCTCTGCCAATGATCATTTTGAATTCGGCATTGGGGGTCTTTTTGACAACAATACCTGCCATATTATCGAAAGAATCGGTAGAAATAACAGCAAAATCCGCAACTGACTTGGTGGATATAATGCAGGTGGTTACAGGATTTTTAACGGAAAGGATCTTCTGGCACGGGGCAGTTCTTGGTGCAATCGGGCTTGCGTTTCTTTTGATAAGTATATTTGTAAAAAAGGAAGACTAAATGACAACCCTTAAGGAAATAGAAGCCCAATGCAGGAATTGCAAGAAATGTCGTCTTTGCGAAGGACGAACAAACAGCGTTCCCGGAGCCGGCAGCGCAAAAGCCCAAATAATGTTCATAGGGGAAGGTCCCGGCAAAGATGAGGATCTGAAAGGAGAACCTTTTGTAGGAGCAGCAGGGAAGTTCCTAAACGAACTCTTGGCGTCAATTAACCTAGAACGTGAAGATGTCTACATAGCGAATGTCGTCAAATGCAGACCTCCCGGAAATCGCGACCCTTTCCCTGAAGAAATCGAAGCATGCTGGCCATACTTGGAATCCCAAATCGAAGCGATTCAACCTGAGCTGATAGTAACATTGGGCCGCCATTCAATGGAAAGATTTCTACCCGGACTAAAAATCTCCCAAGCTCACGGCAAAGCCAAAAGATACAAAGGAATTGACGGAGGCAAGCAGGTCTATTACCCCATGTACCATCCGGCAGTAGCACTGTACAATGGATCATATAGGGGAGTCCTCACAGAAGACATGCAGCGCGTCCCCAAACTTCTCAAGAAAATCAAAGACGAGAACCTGAACAAGCAGCCGTGAAGCGAAGCGTAACGGCCATACAAAAAGCCGTTTCTGCGAAGCAGAAACTCCACCCACTACAAACCTCTTACTACTTACTACACACTAACCAGAATGAATCCCGAAAAAAAATACATCCAGCCCCTCCTCATAGCCAGCGCAATAAGCTGGGTAGGATGGACAGTAGTAATGCTAAAACTCGACCCATACGAATCCACAGGCCTCGCACTCGCACTATTCTTCCTAAGCCTACTCATCGCCTTAACTTGCACATTCAGCATCCTGGGTTTTTATTTAAGAAAATGGATCACAGCCAACGAAGCAAATATCAGCTACATCAACACATCGATAAGACAAGGACTCCTGCTGTCGCTCTGCACACTAATCTGCCTCTCATTCCTGATGTTGGGAGTTTTGACTTGGTGGAACGGACTTCTGGTCGTTGCCGTAATCGTTTTGCTTGAATTTTATATTACGAGTAAGAATTACTAGGAAAAACCTCCAAAGGATTTTGATGCTGATGAGTAACATCTGCAGTACTCCTGCTTTTTTGAGGGCGTACATGCTAGCCCGAAAAAAACAGGAAGCGAAGCCGTTACGAAACAGTATCAAAATCAGTATTCATACCCCTCAATAAACCTAACCCTATCAAGCGGCCAAAGAACAACAAACCCTTTACCCTCTATTAAATCTTCGCTTATAGTCGCAGTTTCGGCGGTACAATCGCTCATGCCAAAACATCTCCTTGAATCGCTACTGGCCTTCCTGTTGTCTCCCATGGCGAAATATTCGCCCTCCGGAACATCGAACTCATAAAGCGCGGTATCAAAAGGATAAGTTTTTCCGTAATTATTTTCATTCAAATACTGCTCATCCAGCTTGAGGCCATCGGGATTTTCATCATTAAAAATATAAACATCACCATCATCAATCTTAACAGTCTCACCCGGCAACCCGATAACACGCTTAATGTAATACTCGCCAACATCTCCTTCAGGAGGAGAGAAGACAATAACATCACCACGTTCATAATCGGAAATCGACCACCCAAAAACATCAACAAAAGAAAGCTTGTTCACAATAATATACTCACCGTTTCCATGGACACATTTCCCGTTAAAGTTATTGAAAGTATCACACATCGAAGGTCCGCTAACCTGGAAAGGAGAGAAGATAAATGTCCTGATAATAATAACAAGTATAACAATTATTATCGCATTCACCGCAACATCAATCAAAAACCAAAAAATACTTTTAGTCATTCTGATAATAGGGGAGGAACCGTCATAAATGACATCATCGCTATCTTTTCTGCCAATCGGCATAGTTTTGTCTTAATTTTTGCTGTGGATAATCTACTCGTATAAAAGAATATTTTCAAGGAAAAGTTCACTTGAGTTCAAAAATAGTGTATCTTTTTACTCGAAATAAAAAAACAAACCCATGTTCGCAAGTATCGCATTCAGAGGTTGCTTAAATCCGGGGGAAAAGATTTATTTTGTCGCACACACGCATCCGTTCATCATGTACAAGATTTTCTTCAAAACCTTGATTTTCGGATTGCTGTTGCCGCTTGGGTTCAATGTAATAATGCCGCCTTTCGCGATTGTTTGGTACGGATGGATTGCGGTTGGAGGACTGATATTTTTTTATGAAATTATGAACTGGTATCTCGATGCGTGGATTATTACGAATCACGGGATTATTGATCTGCAGTGGAACAGTTTTTTTGATAAATCTTCAACAAGGATTGAATACCATACAGTTGAGGGAATTACTTATCAGGTTAAAGGATTCTGGGGAACGATTATGAATTATGGAGATATTATGATTGAAAGACTCGGAACGGGTACAGTTGTCACTCTTGAGAGTGTTGCTTTCCCGAAAAAAGTAGAAAGAGAAGTCTTGCATTATCAGGAGAAATTTGTTCGAGCAAAGAACTTCAAGGATGAAACCGCACTCAGAGATATGCTTCTTGGTATGCTGCAACGCAAATAGTTATGAAGAGAATTATCGGAATTATAGGGGGTGGTGCATCCGGCAAGACATTTGCAGGTAAATTTTTTGCGAGTCTTGGCGCAGGATTCATTGATTGCGATCAAATAGTAGGGGAGTTATATGATGAAAACGGTCTTGGAACCCGCAAAATAGCGGAATTCTTCGGGGATGAATTCATAAAAAACAGTAAGGTGAATCGAGCAAAACTCGGCCGCTTCATTGCCAAGAACGAGAAAAAGCTAAGGATTCTGGAAAAGATCATGCACCCGATAGTGTTAAGCGAACTCCAGAAAAAAATCGATAAAAGCCAAAAAGAACTTATTTTCGTGGAAATTGGAGCTCCAGGTGAAAAATTCATGAATCTATGCGAAAAAACCATAGAAATTCAGGCCAAAAACCGCAAAATAAAGAAAAAATACCTCCAGCAAATCGACAAATTCAAAAAATTACCAAAAGCAGATATCACAATCCAAAATACTTTCGACAAAAAATCTTTTGAAGAAAAACTATTAAAAACGTACAATCAACTCATATGACAAACTACGAACCGGTAATCGGCTTAGAAATCCACGCACAGGTCAACACAAAGACCAAAATGTTCTGTGGCTGCGACAACGACTCTTTTCAAAAAGAGCCCAACACAAACGTCTGCCCAATCTGCATGGGATTTCCGGGCACACTCCCGGCAGTAAATCGAGAAGCTTACAAAAAAGGAATAAGAGCAGCCCGCGCACTCAACTGCAAAATCCCCAAGTTTTCAAAATTCGACAGAAAAAACTATTTCTATCCCGACCTTCCGAAAGGATACCAAATTTCACAGTTCGACAAACCTGTTTCGGAGAATGGTTACGTAGAATTCGAAGTAGACGGCAGTGTGAAAAAAGTGGGGATAACCCGCCTCCATCTCGAAGATGACGCAGGAAAATTAACCCACACAAGCTCAGGAAGCCTCTGCGACTACAACAGATCGGGAACACCACTCATGGAAATAGTTTCCGAGCCGGAAATTTATTCAACGCAGGAAGCATCAGCATACGCCCGCGAACTCCAAAAAGTCCTCCGTTACGTCGGATCCTCAGACTGCGATATGGAGAAGGGGATGATGAGATTTGACGTCAATATTTCCATACGCAAAAAAGGAGAAAAAGAGTTGGGAACAAAAGTTGAAGTAAAAAACCTGAACTCATTCCGCTCCATGGAACGCACCTTGGATTACGAATTCAAACGCCAAGTCCAGGCCCTCGAAAACAGCGAAGAAATCCATCAAGAAACCCGAGGTTGGGACAAGAAAAACGAAGTAACGGTTTCTCAGCGATCAAAAGAAGAAGCCCAAGACTACAGGTACTTCCCCGAACCGGATTTGCCACCAATGACAGCTTCAGAATCAGAAGAAGAGTTGCCGGAACTGCCATTCGCCAGACAAAAACGCTTCCAAGAAGAGTTCAATCTGAAAGATGAAGATGCAAAGCTTTTAACAGAAACACCTGATCTCGCAAA
>JAHIUS010000050.1 GCA_018816885.1 Patescibacteria group bacterium
CCCGCTCCAGCTTCAACTGAAGGTGTTTTAGAGGGATTAGGTGAGATGCCACAATTCGATGGTCAAGGGGAAAATGCGGTGCCGAAGCGTGCCGAAGATCAACCCGAACCGCAACCAGCTCCCGAACCTGCCGCACCTGCCCAACCGCTTGCTTCCGAAGTTCCAGACGAAGTTCCGCCTGATGGGGGGCCGTCTGTAACTCCGGAAGGTTCGCAAATACCCGAAGAAGATCCCGAAAAGAGAGTCGATAGTTTTCTCGACGAGGATTTCTCTCTAATAATTAAGATCGACCCTACAACAGGTCTTGCCGACAGACGACTGTTTTTCAAAGCACAAGCGCTTTTATTACTTCAGCTCAGGGTGGAGGGCTATCGAAGAATAGGTTTACCTGATGACAGGATTGTACGAGATATAGATCGAGAAGTAGAAGCAATTGAAGAGTTACATGGTAATGGAGGAGCTAAATAATGTCAATTGTTGAAATTTTATACATAATTTTGGGTGCTTGTATTGTCGTAATTACGGTTACGATTGTTTGGCTGGCCAATGAAACGATCAAACTAGTTAAATCGCTTCGGAAATCTTCTGACGATGTTGCTTTTATGACCCAAGAAGTCAAGGAAAAAGTGTTGGTTGTGACCGAAGCGCTTGACAGGGCCGGAACGGCCGCTACCAACATTATCGGATTTATTGAAGATGCCATCGAAGGGATTAAGAGTAAGAGAGATCAGCTTGCCGATTCGATCGGACTTGTCAGTGGAGTTGGAGAATACTTTAAGAAGAAAAAAGAATCGGGAACAAAGAGTAAAGAAAAGATGCAAGACACGATTGAAGAAGAATCAGAAGAGGAAGAAGAAGAGAGCCCCGACGAGAGTACTGTCGGGATCCCGACCAGAAGCGTCGGGAAAAAACCGAGCAAGCCGGAAAAGAAGGCCGAGCCTACCCGCAGCGCTTTCAGCACAGCTGATGCAAGCGGGTCAGTTAAAATCAAAAAACCTGACAAGAAAAAAGTCGAAGTTAAAAGCCCCAAAGGGGTCCCGACCGTAGGCGTCGGGAACCAAGAACCAGAAAGTGAACCTGATGAATCTGAAGATCAGGAACTCGAAGAAGAGAAGTAAATTTCTCAAAATCGTCGCCTTAGCAGTTGTTGTTCTGCTTTTTTTGTTTGGCGCGATTTTTGTAATTAGAAAATATTCTTCACAAGAAGCGGTTATAAATGAAGAAAAAGCGGCGCTTCCGAGCCCGGAAAGTCGGGGGTCCGTAGTTAGTAGTAAGTCGGCTCAACCACCGACTACCAACAACAAACTATCGGCTGATTCAATTCCGGAGGAATTGAATCTCGATGTGCCGTTTACTTCGCAAGCCCCTCACGCTAACTGGGATTACACTCACGAAGAAGCTTGCGAGGAAGCAGCGATTTTGATGGCAAATAGGTATTTTCAAGGGCGAGGAATTTCGGGGCCTGATGATGCCGAAGCAGGTCTTCAGGAGATTATTGCTTGGGAAAAGGAGAATTTGGGATTTTTCGAATCTACAACGGCCAAAGAGAGTGAGAGAATTATCACAGAAATGCTTGGGCTAAAAGCCGAAATAATCAAAAATCCGACTATTGAGGAGATTAAGCGGGCAATCGTTGATGATAAATTAGTGATTGTGCCGGCGGCAGGGCGCGAGCTCGGCAATCCATTTTACAAAAGCCCGGGGCCGCTTTATCATTTTTTACTCATAAAGGGCTATACTGCGAGCCAATTTATCACCAATGACGCTGGCACCAAGCGCGGGGCAAATTATCCATATAATTTTGATGTTGTCATGAGTGCCAATCACGACTGGAATGGAGGAGGTGTCTCTGGCGGGCAAAGGGTAGTGATTTTGGTTTTTAAATAAAATTGCGCTTTTTCTACGATCCCTGCCTGTCGGTAGGCAGGTTTTCTACTTCCAGTGTGATTGGTGCAAGTGTCTGCACTCGGAGTACCGAGCTTGACTTTTGGGTCAAAATATGCTATGCTTTTGGTATCGTCGCACACACCACAGGGAGGCGTTTGAAGATGATGTCAGAACGGGCAAGGAGAAGCGGAGACCTAGGGTATGCAGGAGG